>NZ_JAFLMX010000224.1:0-40411 GCF_017849675.1 Alteromonas sp. AO-Serp | reverse complement strand
TAAGCAAGTGCTGACGGGATTTCATTAGCGGCTGAATTTTAGTGCCGAAATCATCCATGCCTTTAAGGAAGTCATCGAAGGTCAGCAATACACCTTCACAGCCCGGCACTGTGGCTATTTCATCAAGCATAGAGGCCACCGACTCATAAGAACCCACCAGCGTCCCCATGTTCAGGTTTACTGCTGAGGTTGGGTTGGTCATATCGCGGATATTCGTGTCTTTACCCGATTTCTTATCAGCAGCTCCTTGCGTTGCCATCCAGTCCAACGCGGACTGATCTTTGCCGTCTTTATAGCTTTCCCATTTCGCCATGGCGGCTTCATCCGTCTCATCGGCAATAACCATGATAAGTACCGCTGAACCTACGCTGCGACCCTGTTTTTCAGCCGCTTCAGTTAAGCGCGCTGCGGTTGGTGCAAAAGCGGTAGGTGTATTTACGCCTTTACCAAAGCAGAAATTATAGTCGGCATGACGGGCAGAGAAATCCATGCCTGCTGCGCTTTGACCGGCACAGATAAGTGGAATTTTTCGCTGTGGCTTGGGCAACATTCGGCAATCATCCATTTGGAAATGCTCGCCTTTAAAATCGCTTTTTCCGGTTTCCCATAATTCTTTGACTACCTGAATGTATTCATCCAAATACTCATAGCGGTTACCGAAAAATTCATCGCCCGGCCACATACCCATTTGCGAGTATTCAGGGCGTTGCCAGCCAGTGACTAGGTTTACGCCAAAACGTCCGTTGGAGATAGAGTCGATGGTACTGGCCATGCGCGCCATGATTGCAGGCGGCAAGACTAGTGTGGCAGCCGTGGCATATAGTTGAATTTTTGAGGTAACGGCGGCAAGGCCTGCCATTAACGTAAACGACTCTAAGTTGTAGTCCCAAAATTCGGTTTCACCGCCAAACCCTCGTAGCTTGATCATAGAGAGCGCAAAATCCATATCGTACTTTTCAGCCTTCATTACAATCTCTTTGTTGAGATCGAAGGAAGGTTTGAACTGAGGCGAATTTTTAGAAATTAGCCAGCCGTTGTTCCCAATCGGAATAAATACACCTATATCCATGTTGTACCTCTGCTTGTATGCGTTTTAAGCGGTTTATCCCGCTTTTTTTAAGGTTGCCGAATTCAAAACATTGAAGTGGCGGTATACTTAGTGAACAGCATAAAGCAGGCCAATTTATTTAATCTATAAAATTCAGTAACTTAAAAATTTCAACACACCAAATTGGACTTAGTGGTTCAATTTGGAACACCAAGTCCAGTGCAATTGAACTTAATTGGTGCATATTTGTGCAAATGGGTTTATAGCGACGAAAACTCCACGTAAACTAAGCGCCTGATCACGGAAATTCCGGTAAAGAAGAGACAAGTAGTGAGTAAATCTGAAGGTCAAACAATTACGAAATCAGCGAGAGCATTTAGCCCGACCACGCAAAAGCGAAGAGAAAAAGCGTTATTAGAAAAGCGTACTCGCATTATGGATGCTGCCCTTTCCTTGTTCTCAAAGAACGGCGTGAGTGGCACCACTATAGAGCAAGTATCGGAACTAGCGAATGTCTCAAAAAGTAATTTACTGTATTACTTTAAAAGTAAAGAGGGTTTGTACTTATCGGTTATTACCCACCTTTTAGATGTGTGGTTAACGCCCCTTCAGAGCTTTTCAGCAGAACAAGACCCTATAGAAACCCTGAGCGACTACATTAAAGTAAAACTTGAAATGTCGAGAGACAATCCAGCTGAATCTAAGCTTTTTTGTATGGAAGTGGTACAAGGTGCCCCTCTTTTAATAAAGGAATTAGAAACGCCGCTCAAAACACTGCTGGACGCGAAAAGCGCCGTCATTATCGAATGGATTGAAGCGGGTAAGCTAAAGCCTGTTGATCCTATACACTTGATATTCAGCATTTGGGCCATTACTCAGCATTACGCCGATTTCAGCGTGCAGATCAAAGCCGTAACTGGTAAAGATTTAAGCGATCCCGCTTTCTTCGAGAGCACGCTAAGCAACATCCAGCACATTATTTTAGGCGGGCTAAAGCCAGCGTAATACTTGATGCATGAGTTGCCACGGGCGTGGAATAAATTTGAGGGAGGGTCTTTTGGCGCTCTCGCATGTGGAGCGCATTAACCGCTCTTACAATGGTAATAGTGACGAACTTTCTTTTAAAAAACCTTCCAGTCGCTCGACATGGGTAATAGCCACGCCCCCGTAGCGCTTTTCAATCAACTTTAGAGCATACAGCTTAGTTAACGATTTATGTGCGGTAAGTACGGTAACGCCCAACCTTTCAGCATAATCGCTTTGCCTTAAGGGTATAAAGACGTGCTTAGATGTAAGATACGATTGATAAATTAGCTTAGCTAACTGGACGTGAGTAGGTAAACGTCGAATATCATCCAACCTTTCCAGCGCCGAATGAAGCTTTACTGCCAGTGAACGGGTGATGAATTCTGTAATCGCTGGGTGTTGGCTTGTGAGAGAACGATAAGCAGGTTCAGGGATTTGTAAAACTTTACATTCCGTTAGCGCTTCAGCGTGATGCGTTCTTGCAAGTGATGCATATAATGTAAACTCGCCAAACGTATCTCCTCGTCGCAATACAGTAGTAATTTGATAACTGCCGTCCAGGCCATAATTACCAATCTTTACTTCTCCTGATACCACAAGAGACAACCCTTTGTTTTTAATTCCCCTTTCGTGGATGGTCGAAGTAGCCGCATAGGTTCTTAGCGTTCCAAAGGGCAAACAAAGCTCGACGTATTCGTCAGGCATAATGGTTTGCTGTATGCCGTGAATGTAAGACATGACATTCAAATCTATACAAGTATATATTCTCGCATGTTAACGCAATGTAAATTCACTCTCAACAATCTCTCGGTGGGAGTTATTACATGGGTTATCAATGGGCAATTTTAGCGGTTTTTATTATGTTTGCTTTGCTGGAAGCGAAGAATGGTAAGCTATTTAAAAAAGCGACAGAAGTAAGCGATGATGGAAAAGTAGAGCTGATAGGTACGTTACTCTTATTTATTGTAACTCAGCCACTGGTTCTATTTTGTTCTGCAACAATGATGGCACTAGCATTTCCCCAATATCAGGGAATACTTGTAGATTCCCCTATTCTCTTGCACATAGCGCTACTTTTGATTTTCGATGACATGATGCAATATTGGTGGCATAGGCTTTCACATTCCACCCGATTTCTTTACAACTTACATAGAGCCCACCATAACGCTAAGTACATGAGCGTTCGCATTATTTACAGAAATAACTTTTTCTATTACCTGTTTATGCCTTCGCTATGGTTTTCCGGTGCACTAATTTACCTAGGATTGGGTTGGACCTATGCCTTTTACTTGGTGATTAAACTTACCGTTATCACTGGCGCCCACGCGGAGTGGAAATGGGATAAGAGACTTTACAATATTCGGAGGTTACATCCTGTGGCCTGGGTAATTGAACGCACGATATCAACGCCTTCAACACATAGTGCGCATCACGGATTAAAAGCCGATGACGGCGTGACCAACTATAAAGGTAATTATGGAAACCTGTTGTTCTTCTGGGATGTACTATTTGGAACCGCTAAGATCACCAGGCAGTATCCTGCACAATACGGTATTGAGGGGATGTTTTACGCCAACTGGAAAGAACAGCTTATTTGGCCGCTTTATAAAACACCGCGAAAGCCTAAAGTAGTGCAAAGTCCTTCAACGAAAGTGAACGATGCTAGCCAACCTTTGATACCGAACACAAAACAAATACCCACGAGTGAAACAATTGAAAGTAAAGCTTAGCGCATTGATACGCAGCAAGTGGGTTCGTGCTAGACTAGGGTCTTAATTTAGAACAAGCAGCGGCACTTTATGAATCAACAACCTAATAATCCCTTACATGGCTTAACGCTAGAGAAAATCGTCACGCAACTTCACGAGCGTTACGGATGGGATGGATTGTATTACCGCATCAAAGTGAACTGCTTTAATAACGATCCTTCGATTAAATCGTCACTTAAGTTTCTTAGAAAAACCCAATGGGCGCGAGATAAAGTAGAGCAGCTTTATATACAGACGTTTAGTAATAATGCCTCAAATGGTGAATCTTAAAGCCATTTGAGCTGCAAAAGCTTGAAACCGGTTTCCACAAAAACGATTCAAGTGGGTCTGAGCCGCTTGGGACATTAGACAAATAAACCAAGCATTAGTACGAGAAAAAGCCCAATAAAACCTATTAGGGTTGCCATACAAGTCCAAGACACAAACGTGTCTTTCACAGAAATATCAAAATAACGGTTTACGATCCAAAACCCCGTATCGTTCACGTGAGACATGGCCGTAGCGCCTGCCGCTATAGCAATTGTCATCAGGGCGAGTACTGATGGTGAAAACGCCAGTTCCTGCACTACAGGACCCATTAAACCAGCAGCCGTTAACATGGCCACCGTAGCCGAGCCCTGAATAATTCTGACTGAAATTGCGATAAGAAATCCGGCTGCCAATGGTGGGAGCGGCGATAATGCGACAACATCGGCGAAGGCCTGCCCCGCCCCAGAATCGATGAGCACTTGTTTAAACATGCCACCCGCGCCTGTCACCAGTATGACTAGGGCAACCGGTTCTAACCCTCTTGATGCAATGTTTCTAATTTGTTCGCTTGATAAGCCTTGCTTCTTCCCTAGCACTTTAAAACAAGCAATGGTTGCAATGGTCAGGGCGATAAAGGGATGCCCAATAAATAGCAACGCCTCCTTCAAGACACCTTCTGAAAGCGTGAACTTTGCCAACGTACCCACCAGAATAGCCACTAGCGGAAATGTCAGTAGCGCCGCAACTGAACCAAAGCTGGGGAGTTCCATTGGCTTTTTATGTGAAGCTTCAATGATATGGTTTGGGACAGGTACGTGCAGGCGTTTCGCTAAAAATGTTGCGAAAATTGGGCCGGCTAAACAGGCGCAAGGAATACCAACGATAAAGCCGAACAAAATGACTAAGCCGATATCCGCCCCTAAAATTGAAGCTACCGCTACAGGTCCTGGTGTTGGAGGAATAAAAGCGTGAGTGACAGCGAGTCCTGCTGTGAGCGGGATTCCGTAATAAATAAGCGACTTTCCTGATTTCTTTGCTAACGAATAAATAAGAGGCATTAATATGATAAGCCCCACTTCAAAGAAGACAGGTATAGCAACAAGAAACCCCGTTAACACAACCGCCCACTGACTATTCTTATCACCAAATTTATTGTTGATAGTTTGCGAAAGCCTATCAATGCCGCCGGATTCTTCTAAGAATTGCCCGAACATAGCACCAAGACCAACAATGGTCGCTACAAATCCCAGCGTGTTGCCCATGCCTGACTGCATGGAAGCCAGTACGTCGGCCGCTTGCATTCCCGTACCCAGGCCAACAAACGCTGCTGCCACAAGGATAGCGATAAAAGCATGAACTTTTCTAACTACAACTAAATATGTGAGAAGCACAATGCTACAAATGGCGACAAAAAGAAGGGAAAAAGTATCGGTCATACGTGCTCTCTGGTACCTGTTAGTGACATTGTCTTCATGTCGACGAAGCCATAATACGGAAATCACCCGCTACCTTTACAAGCTAAGTTGAAAAACCCAGCCAATGTTAAATATTTATTAATACAAGATAGCTATCTGGTAACACTATTATAATCACCCCTTGAACGCAACCGGTTTCCAAACTAATATTTATGAGTAAGATGGAGACCAAATAACTCGCTCTTGATGTATTCCTGAATTTTAATGTAAGAGATAAGCTTATGACCCATTGCCATGTATTTTTCGTTTCGGGAGTTTCAGGGACGGGAAAATCGACATTGAGCCAGCATTTAGCCCAACGTTTTGACATGCCTTTCGAAGAAGGAGATCGTTACCATAGCGAGGCAAACGTAGAGAAAATGTCTTCAGGTATACCACTGCAGGATGCAGACAGATGGGAGTGGTTAATTACGTTAAACATGATTGCCAAGCAACACATTCACGCCGGCCGGAACGTGGTTATAAGCTGTTCAGCGCTGCGCTCAGCCTATCGTGACGTGCTAACCAAAGATATCGCGCCTCACTGCCACTTTATTTACCTTCATGCGTCACAGTCTGTGCTTAGTGCGCGATTAAAACAACGGGAGCATTTTTTTAACGGTGATGCTATGCTCGAAAGCCAGTTTGCAGCCTTAGAGCTGCCTTCTAAAGACAACGCATTCATTATTGATGTTACACAAACTTTCGAGTGTGTTTCTCAGCAGGCGGAAGACTTTATACGCCCTTTGATATCGAATTAAACATCACGACATTAACACTCACTTCCGCGCGGATTAGCGGACCTAGCAGCACATAAAAAGATCGAAGAATGAGTAAGGTAAAAAAGTCACGCACAAAAATATCAGACGTAGCCAATCATTTGGGGGTTCACAAAACTACCGTATCTCGCGCGCTTAATAATTCTAGTGGCATTTCTAAATCACTCGCCCTTAAGATCAAAAATGCAGCGCGAGAGCTAAACTATATTCCGAACCGCGCCGCCCAGTCATTATGCTCAGACAATAATAGAACCATCGCGTTATTGCTTCCGTCTTTTGGAAACAATGTGTTTAACGATGTGATGTTAGGCGTAAAGGCCGTTGCCGACAAAGCCAATTATGCACTGATGATTGGCGACTCGACCTATACCGAGCTTGGCGAGGAGCGTACTGTCGAATCTTACATTCAACAGAACGTGAGTGGCTTCATTCTTACTTCGACGCGCCATACAGAAGAAACGAGAAAAATGCTGCTAGCCACAGGGACGCCTGTGGCCGAAATTATGGATATTTCTAGTGAGCCCTTTGATATTAACTATGGGGTAAATAACGAATTAGCAGCCCAATCTATGACCCAACATCTCATCGATAAAGGGCGCCGCAACATTGCTTTTTGCTCTTTGTTTTTAGATTGGCGCGCAATATTGAGAAAACAGGGCTGGGCAACCGCACTGGACAATGCTGAGTTGTCCGCCGAGCGATATGTTTCTTCTAGAGCCGACGCCACATTTCAAGCTGGTGCTGAGCTTCTTTCAGAAACACTGCATAAATGGCCGGATACTGATGCGCTATTTTTTGTGAGTGACGAGCTTGCTGCTGGCGCGGTGATGGAATGTAATAGACGAGGTATCAAGCCTGGTAAGGATATTGATATCTGCGGTTTCAACGACTTGAGTTTTGCGCGCTCAATTTACCCTGCCCTAACCACCGTATCAGTCCCGCGCCGTAAGATGGCAGAAATGGCAGCTGAATCATTGATATCGCTAATAGAGGGCGAAGACGTTGAACAAGCGAGCCAAGTTCTACCCTTTGAGCTTAAAATACGAGAAACCGCTTAGTAGACGTTTGGCAGCTTTAGCCCCTAGACTTGGTGCTCGTAAACCTGCGTTTCCTAACCTATTGTCTTTGAAGTTAGTCCTCAAAAACCCAGTGATAGTGCCATTTTAACGAAATTGCAGGGTCGTAAAGAAAACTCCCCTGCACACTCGCTCGATATTAAAGTGTAACCAATACTATTTAGGCGTCAGTATAGAGTGTAGTTATCCACTTCTCTTCATTGATGAAATTCCAGCTCCAGTCGGCCCACTTATCGTCTAAGCCCATCGCTTTAACTTCATCGAGGGTTTTGCCGTCTTGCTTAAGTGCCTTAACGTAGCTGAACGTTTCAGAGATCATAGCTAAAAATGCGCTGTATTCTTGCTTGTTACTGATGTCGCCGTGGCCAGGAATAATAACGGTTTCATCGTCTATTTTGGCAAGCAGCTGTTTTACTGAGTCCATATAGCCTTCCACATTACCGCCAGCACCTTGGTCGATGTAGGGAAAGCGACCATTAAAGAACAAGTCGCCGGTGTGCATAACGTTGGGTTGCTCGAACCACACTACGCTATCGCCGTCGGTGTGGCCTACCGCTAAGTGCATGACGTGAAGGGTTTCACCATTGAAGTAAATTTTTATGCCGTCTTCATAGGTGATAGTTGGCAGCGCTTCCGGTTTTATCTTTTCATCGTTAGCTAGACGAACACGCACATTTTCGTGCGCCAGAATGGTCGCACCTTTGTGGCTGTGGAAAAACGCATTAGAGCCTGTGTGGTCGCCGTGATAATGTGTGTTTATCACATACTTTGGCTTGTCACTCCCGAGCTCACCAAGCTGGGCCGCTATCTTTTCTGCAAGCGGCGCAAATTGATCGTCGATGATCAAAACACCGTCTTCCCCAGCAGATACGCCGATATTTCCACCTGCACCTGTAAGCATGTGCACTGAGCCTTTTATCGCTGTCGCTTTAACTTCGACATCGGCAAATCTATCTTGTGCATTTGCGGGATTAATCGTTGAATAAACCAAAGGGCTCGAAGCAATAAACGCAGCCAAAATGTGTGCGCTAAGACGAGGTGCAGTTTTCATTATTATTTCCTTGTAAGAAGCCTGTTTATTAAAGACCTCTTACACTATGACCTAATTTCACAATTAGATCATTTTTTCATCATCGGGAATATTGCCAACATAAGCAAAACGGGTGAGTGTTTCTCCGTCTTTTTCAACCGACTCAACAAACATATCTAGGGGACGAACCCAAAGCGCTTTTTCGCCGTAGCATGGGCGGTATACCACTAGCTTACTTTCATCTTCTGAATGCGTCGCCACTTCGTATACATCGTATAAATTACCTTTGTAATGTTTGTAGCGACCAGGGGTTTTAAGTTCTTTCGAGTCCATAACGTCCTTCATTAAAGTGGGAAAAAATAGTAAGGGTTAGCCAATCGCTTTCATTTGCCAAAGATTAAATGGTCTTAGAAACTAAACTCTGTGGGATTGGCCTTTAATCGGGTAATACAAAACTGTCAGTCTATCGCATAGTATCAGTGCGTTAAGTATAACAAGTGGTTAGATTGAGGCTACTGCATGTTAGTACTTAACAAGTGAGCTTATCGGCTAAATCGGTTCAAAAGGTAACAGCAATTGCTGTGTTGATTGATCGGCAGCAAGACCTATATGAACGCCAACAAGACGAATACCCCGCCCTGTTGCTCGTTCGAAGGCTTCCTGCATTAACGTGCGAAAATACGCTTCATCAAGCGTGGCACAGCGGTGCTCTACCGTAGTTAGTTGGAAGTCGTTAAACTTAAGCTTAACGCCCTGCGTGCGAATACGTACAGGCTTACCCGTTCGCTTCTTGTGATTTTCCATTCGCTCTTGAAGCTTTTCGAATAAATGTGGCAAAAAATCTATGCATTGCTCGAAGGTGTGAATGTCTTCGCTTAGCGTGCGCTCTACGCCGATAGACTTTCGCTCACGAGATACCGATAGTTCACGCTCATCAATACCGTGAGCACGCTCCCACAGCACACTGCCAAATTTACCCAGCTCTTTTTGAATGCGCTCAAAAGGGTATTGGCGAACATCGTCGCAGGTATTAAGCCCCATACGCTGAAGCTTTTGCATGGTGACTTTGCCTACGCCCGGTATTTTCTTTAGTGGCATTTCGCGTACAAACTCATCGAGCTTATCAGGAGTAATAACACAAATTCCATCGGGCTTATTTTCATCGCTCGCCACTTTAGCCACAAACTTACAAGGCGCAACACCTGCTGAAGCTGTAAGCCCAAGTTCATTTTTAATGCGCTCGCGTATTTCTTCAGCAATTAACGTGGCGCTGCCACCGCAAAATTCACTATTAGTCACGTCTAGGTAGGCTTCATCTAATGATAAAGGCTCAATGAGGTCGGTATAATCAGCAAATATCTTACGTATTTTTTGCGACTCGGTAGCGTACACATCCATGCGCCCTTTTACGAGGGTCAAGTTTGGGCATAGCTTTAAAGCATACGCTGTAGCCATAGCTGAGCGCACACCAAATTTACGGGCGGGATAGTTACAGGTAGAAATAACCCCTCGACGGTCGGCACTGCCGCCTATCGCAATGGGAATATCGCGCAAGGCTGGGTTGTCGCGCATTTCAACTGCGGCGTAAAAACAATCCATGTCGACGTGGATAATTTTTCGCATTACCTGCCTTTGAGCTTAACGTGCTCACACGAAACTGTACAAAAAGACAGTATATTATCAATAGCGTTTAATTACACTATGTCGTTGTCGATTCTTGATAAGATTGATGCCTCACACGCATGATTCAAGGCAATGTTGAACAGGAATTAATACAAATAAGCCCATTAATAACGCTTACTTTTACTTAGGCGTAATTGCGAGTGTGAGACGATCCGGCTATATTGTAAGTAATTTACTTACAGGGTTTGTCATATGGCTAGAACAATTACATTTCAACCAAGTAGAAGTATGAGCGAATTTATCGAAGCGATGGTAAGTTCAGGCAATTATAACAATCAAAGCGAGGTAATTCGCGCTGCATTGAGACTGCTTCAGGAACAAGACGCATCGTCAAAGTTAAATGCGCTGAGGCTCTTGATTGAAGAAGGAGAACAAAGTGAAGACGACATTAATTTTTCAATGGACTCTCTTAAGAAACGGCTAGATAGTAGATAGTGACTAAATTCCGCGTTTCAAAAGCTGCTGCCAATGATCTATATGAGATCGGTGTTTATACCGAAGAGTACTGGGGCAAGGAGCAACGCAATAATTATTTAGATGACCTTGAGTCAAGATTTATCGAGCTTGCAAACGATGCCAACTCGGCGTTAGCTATACCGAGAAATGATATTAAATGGGGGTGTTTTTCTAGCTATGTGAATAAACATATGATCGTTTTTAGAAAGTTCAAATACGGTATCAGAATAATTAGGGTTCTTCATCAATCAATGGATATCGTTCGGCAACTTCAATAGAACTCAACGTTAACGAGCTAGATAGATATACTCACAGAACAAAAAAGCGCTGTCGATTAGTATCAAACAGCGCTTTTAAACCTTAAACCAACGATGGGTTAAGCATTACAAAATTTGGTTCTGCTTCCACTCGTTTAGTTTTTTCTGGCGGGCTTCTTCTTTTTCCATGCGCGACTTTTTACGGTCACACGGTTCTGGACAGTCACAGGCTTTTTCAATACCTAGTGCACCTAAGCCACCACAGCTTCCAGAGATTGATTTTTTCTGAAAAAGGTAACCTACGGCCATAGCCAGTACCATTGTTAGAAAGAAACCAAAAGCAAGAATGAATGTAGACATTGCTACCCCCTAATTATGAACTGTGACCAGTTTATCAAATTCTGGCGATGCATACTCTTCAAATCCATCTTCTGTGCGACGAATGAGGAATACAGCGAGTTGTTCTTGCTCAGCAACCGCTATCGCTTGTTCCCATCCCATTACATTAAACGCCGTAGCCAAACCATCAGACGTCATTGAAGAAGGATGAATTACCGTAACCGAAACCAGGTTATGTGAGATAGGTTTGCCCGTTGTGGGGTCGATTAGATGCGAATAACGAACGCCGTCTTCTTCGTAATAGTTGCGATAGTCACCTGATGTAGCAACCGCGTTTTCTCCTATTGAGACAACTTTTTGAACAGCACGTTCAGTGGTAACTGGCTTTTCAATGGCAATCAGCCACTCACTGCCGTCGCCTCGTTCACCTTTCACACGCATTTCACCACCTATTTCTACAAGGTAGTTTTCAATGTTGTGGTTTTCAAGGATCTCCGCCACTTCATCAACGCCAAAGCCTTTTGCAATAGTCGACAGGTCGACATAAAGCATTGGGTGACTTTTCTTTAAGCCTGTAGGCGTGGTTGACAGCTTCTTATAACCCACATATTCGCGAATATCGTCGATGTCTGTCTGGCTTGGTACTTTTTCAGGGCGCTTAGTTGGGCCAAACCCCCATAAATTAACCAATGGACCAACGGTAACATCAAGTACTCCGCCACTAAGGTTAGCCAAGCGTAGTGCCTCGTTAACCACGGTTAGCGTATCTGGCGATACGGCGAAATTGTCGGTGTAGCGGTATTGATTGAACCTTGATAGTTCTGACGTTGGGTCGTAAGTAGACATCATCTTGTTAACTTCAACAAGACGGGCATCTATTTCAGCTTGTAAGCCTTCTACCGGTGTCTCCGCTACAAGGTACTTAACGTTGTAGGTTGTGCCCATTGTCTGCCCTTGCAGGTGTACTACAGGCGTTTTTTCGTCGCTACAGCTTGCGAGAAGTAGAATACCTACCGCAACAAAGGCGAGGAAAATTCGAATAGCAAATCGAATCACGATGTTGTCCTTAGCTAATATGCACATTATTCAATCGCTATTATGTGCATTCTGCGTTTTGCTTCAACGAAAAAGGGGCTTACGCCCCTTTTAATATGCTTAATAACTTTTAAGCGAGTAGCTCTTAAATTAAACGCCTAGCCACCGAAGTCATCTAGCATGATGTTTTCGTCCTCAACACCTAAATCTTTAAGCATGTTGATTACGGCCGCGTTCATCATAGGTGGTCCACACATGTAGAACTCACAGTCTTCTGGTGCAGGGTGATCTTTCAAGTAGTTCTCAAGAAGTACTTGGTGGATAAACCCAGTGTAACCTTCCCAGTTGTCCTCTGGCTGAGGATCAGAAAGTGCTACATGCCACTCAAAGTTATCGTTTTCTGCTGCTAGCTCGTCGAAGTCTTCTGTATAGAACATTTCACGAAGTGAACGTGCACCGTACCAGAAGCTCATCTTACGCTTAGACTTAAGGCGACGAAGCTGATCGAAGATGTGAGAACGCATTGGGGCCATACCTGCACCACCACCTACGAATACCATTTCGTTTTCAGTTTCTTTCGCGAAGAATTCACCGAATGGACCAGAGATAGTCGCTTTGTCACCTTCTTTCAGGCTCCAAATGTACGATGACATTTTACCCGCAGGTAGGCTTAAGTTATTAGGTGGCGGCGTAGCGATACGCACGTTCAACATAATAATGCCTTCTTCTTCTGGGTAGTTCGCCATTGAGTACGCACGAATAGTTTCTTCGTCGACTTTAGACTCGATGTCGAAGAAGCCAAAACGCTCCCAGTCACCGCGGTATTCTTCAGGAATATCGAACTCTTTGTACTTAACGTGGTGCGCTGGCGCTTCAATCTGAATATAACCACCTGCACGGAAAGGTACACTTTCACCGTTTGGAATTTTAAGCTTAAGTTCTTTGATAAAGGTTGCTTTGTTATCGTTAGAGATAACTTCACAATCCCACTTCTTAACACCAAATACCGACTCTTCCAGCTCAATTTCCATGTCCTGCTTGATAGCAACCTGACATGAAAGACGGCAGCCTTCGCGCGCTTCACCTTTAGTGATGTGGTCTAGTTCAGTTGGAAGGATTTCACCACCACCTGAGTGTACATCTACACGACACTGGCCACATGAGCCACCGCCACCACACGCAGACGATACGAAGTAACCTGCGTCAGCTAGTGCACCAAGTAGTTTGCCACCCGGTGCAGTTTTGATTGCCTTGTCTGGGTCACCATTGATAGTGATAGTTACATCACCACTTGGTACCAATTTAGACTTGGCAAACATAATGATAAATACTAGCGCCAATACGATGGCAATAAACATGCCGACGCCAAGAAATATTTCTACGTTATTCATTTATATGCTCCCGAGCTCTATTACAGCTGAATACCAGTGAATGACTGGAAGCCAAGTGCCATTAGGCCCGCGATCATGAATACAGAACCAAGACCACGAACACCATCAGGCATATCAGCATACTTCAGCTTTTCACGTACTGCCGCTAGCAATACAATTGCTAGTGCCCAGCCCATACCACTACCAACGCCGTAAACGATGCTTTCAGTGAAGTTGTATTCACGCTGTACCGCAAACGCCACACCACCGAAGATTGCACAGTTAACGGTAATTAGCGGAAGGAAGATACCTAGTGCGTTGTAAAGCGCAGGGAAGAACTTGTCTAAGCTCATCTCTAGAATCTGTACCAACGCCGCGATAACACCGATAAACGTTAGGAAGTTAAGGAAGCTTAGGTCAGCTTCTGGGAAACCTGCCCATGCTAGTGCGCCTGGAGCAAGAATGTTTACATAAATAACTTGGTTAACGGGTACAGAGATACCTAGTACCACGATAACTGCAACACCAAGACCCATAGCAGTTTTAACTTTCTTAGATACCGCTAGGAATGTACACATACCCAAGAAAAGTGATAACGCCATGTTCTCAACGAAAATTGAGCGAACAAATAACGACAAATAATGTTCCATGACTTACTCCTTAGGCTCTACTTGCTCTGGACGGATAGTACGGATAAACCAAATCATACCGCCGATTAAGAAGAATGAGCTGAATGGTAGGATTAACAAACCGTTACCCTGATACCAGCCACCGTTTTGAACCAGTGGAAGGATTTCGAAACCTAAAATAGTACCGAAACCAAATAGCTCTTTAATTGTACCAATAACAATTAGAATGAAAGAGTAACCCAAGCCGTTACCAATACCATCAAGGAAGCTCATCAGAGGTGGGCTCTTCATGGCGTAAGCCTCAGCACGACCCATTACGATACAGTTAGTAATAATCAGACCAACGAATACCGACAGCTGCTTCGATATTTCATACGAATACGCTTTCAGAATTTGGTCAACAACGATTACCAACGACGCAATGATAGTCATCTGGATAATAATTCGAACGCTAGATGGGATCTGGTTACGAATTAGTGAAATAAACAAGTTTGAGAACGCTACAACGCTTGTAAGCGCAAGCGACATTACCAATGCTGTTTCCAGCTTAGTGGTAATTGCCAGTGCTGAACAGATACCCAATACCTGTAGGGCGATCGGGTTGTTGTCCAGGATTGGCCCAAAGAGGGCCTTTTTCATTTCTTTAGTATCTGCCATGAGACTTCCC
Organism: Alteromonas sp. AO-Serp; assembly: GCF_017849675.1. NCBI lineage: Bacteria > Pseudomonadati > Pseudomonadota > Gammaproteobacteria > Alteromonadales > Alteromonadaceae > Alteromonas > Alteromonas sp. AO-Serp. The sequence continues at coordinate 25,544 of NZ_JAFLMX010000224.1, read as the reverse complement.
TTATGAACGCCATGCTTGGTTCTTCAGGAACTGGCCGAAGCCTTGCTCGCCTACCCAGTAACGAATAGTGTTTTCAACACCGTTGCTGGTTAGGGTTGCACCTGAAAGCGCATCGATAGTGTGAGGATTGCTAGGGTTAGCATTTTTCACTACGCGAATAGCAACTTCGCCATTCTCGTAAAGCTCTTTGCCATCCCATTTGTCCTGCCATGCAGGGTTTTGCACTTCACCACCTAGTCCTGGCGTTTCTTTTTGCTGATAGTAAATAAGCTCGCGAACCGTTTGGCCGTCTGCGTCTACCGCTAAGAAACCGTACATAAGATCCCAAAGGCCGCTGCCGTGCACAGGAAGGATGATACGAGATACATCACCTGCGTCGTCGCGAACTAAGTAAACACTTGCCACGTTAGGGCGGCGTTGGAAACCAACATTGCTGTTAGTTACCTTTGTGCTGAACTCAGTTTCTTTGGCTGCTTTATACATATCGTAATCTGGCTTAGGCGCTTCTACGAAAGTACCTTCGTCAAGATTTACATAACGCTGCTCTACTCGCTCGCTGTACGTGCTTTCAATTGCGCTATTGCTCATGCCCATTTCATAAAGGCCTGCAGCATTAAGAATGTTGCTCTTTTTATCTAGAGCTGCGTTTGTTTGTTGTAAAGAGCGAAGACCAACAGCCGCGCCAGAAACAACAATTGAACAAACTAAACATACGGCAACAACAATACCTACCGTTTTGCCTAAAGATTCTTTCTTAGCCGACACGTGCTACCCTCCGCTTGATATTGCTTTGTGCGACGAAATAGTCGAACAGTGGCGCCCACAAGTTAGCAAATAGAATTGCTAGCATTACACCTTCAGGGAAGGCTGGGTTTAGGACGCGGATTAGTACCGTCATGAAACCAATGAAGATACCGTAAGCCCACTTACCTTGGTTTGTGAACGACGCAGAAACTGGGTCTGTCGCCATAAAGAACATACCAAAAGCAAGACCACCAACAACAAAGTGCCAATGAGCAGGCATTGCAAACATAGGGTTGGTATCGCTGCCGATTAGGTTTAGCAAGGTTGCGAAGAACGCCACACCAATTGCTACACCAGCAACAATGCGCCAGCTTGCTATACGCATGTACATGATGAACAAGCCACCAAGAATAATAGCAAGGGTAGACACCTCACCCGCTGAACCTGAGATAGTACCGATAAAGCTGTTCATCCACTGATCCATGTTCGCGTAATCAAGGTTGCCTGAAGCCGCTTGGCTTAGAGACGTTGCACCAGAATAACCATCTGCCGCTACCCATACTTGGTCACCTGAAATTTGCGCAGGATACGCAAAGTAAAGGAATGCACGACCAGACAATGCTGGGTTAAGGAAGTTACGACCTGTACCACCGAATACTTCTTTAGCAATTACAACACCGAAGGTAATACCTAGTGCAACTTGCCATAGAGGAATAGTAGCTGGAAGTGTTAGTGCGAATAGTACCGATGTAACGAAGAAACCTTCGTTAACTTCGTGCTTGCGCACAGACGCGAACAATACTTCCCAGAAACCACCTACCGCGAACGTTACCGCGTAGATTGGCAGCCAGAAACATGCGCCATAGAAGAATAGACCTAGTGTACCCGCATTTGCCAAGTCACCGCCAAGGGCTGCGAATAGGCCTGCTTGCCACGTATCAGGTAGTGTTCCTGCGCCAGCAGCAATTGCTTCTTGCGCTTGGAAACCAATGTTATACATACCAAAGAACATAGCTGGGAATGTTGCCATCCATACCATGATCATGATGCGCTTAAGGTCAATGCTGTCACGCACGTGCGTGTTAGCTTTATTTACTTTACCTGGGGTGTAGAAAATGGTCGCCGCAGCTTCGTAAAGCGCATACCACTTTTCATGCTTACCACCTGGTTCGAAGTTTGGTTCGATCTTTTCTAAATACGCTTTTAAACCCATGACTTAACCCTCTTTCTCTATCGTGGTCAAACAGTCGCGTAAGATAGGAGCGTAGTTGTATTTGCCAGGGCATACATAAGTACACAATGCCAAATCTTCTTCGTCCAACTCTAAGCAACCCAACGTCTGAGCACCGTCAGTATCACCAGAAATCAGGTCCCTAAGCAGAAGCGTAGGAATGATATCTAGGGGCATAACGCGTTCGTAATTACCAATTGGAACCATAGAACGTTCAGAACCATTGGTAGTTGTTGTCATATCAAATTTCTTGCCGCCACTTAGGTGACCTAAGTAAGCACGAGTCACTGAGTGTTGGTTTGAACCAGGTAGGATCCAACCGAACAATTTCTTCTCGCGACCTTCTTTTAGTAGTGAAACTTGGGTGTGGAAACGACCAAGGAAGCCGTGAACGCCCATCGCTGTCGTACCGCTAAGTACAGAACCAGAGATAACACGTACTTCACCGTCTACTTGCTCGCTAGCAGTAAGCTCGGTCAAGTCTGCGCCCATTACGGTGCGCACTAGGCGTGGGTTAGTTGCTGCAGGACCTGCAAGTGAAATAACACGACGGTTATCTAGCTCGCCAGAGGTCAGCAATGCACCAATTGCCATAACGTCTTGGTAGTTGATGTGCCAAACCGTTTTGTTCATGCCAGCAGAATCAAGGAAGTGGATGTGAGTACCCGGTAGGCCCGCAGGGTGAGGACCGCCAAATTCTTCAACATCAACTGCCGCATCGCCAGTAGCAACAGATGCACCTGCCGCTTTACAAACGTAAGTCTTGCCACCGCTCAATTGCGTTAATGCTTTAAGACCATTTACGAAATCGTCTTGGCGCTCAGCAATAATCACAGCAGGATCTGCTGCTAGTGGATTGGTATCCATTGCTGTAACAAAAATTGAACTTGGAACAGAGTCTAGCTTAGGAGATTTGCTAAATGGACGTGTACGGAACGCTGTCCACATGCCTGACTCTACAAGGATTGACTGAAGTTGCTCGCGTGTTGCGCTCGCGATCTGGTCAGCTGCAATTTTATCAAATGTCACAGCATCGCTGCCGTTCGTTTTGATAACTACAGACTGAAGAACACGTTTTGCACCACGGTTAACCTCTACCACTTCACCCGCTGCTGGGGCAGTGAATTTAACGCCAGGGTTCTTTTTGTCTTCAAAAAGCACCTGACCTTTCTTCACTACATCGCCAACTTGGACGTGCATGGTAGGGCGCATACCCACATATTCTTCTCCCAGAATGGCAACGCGCGTTGCAGCAGATGCATCAGCAATCTCCTGCTTTGGCGCTCCCTCAATTGGGAGGTCGAGACCTTTCTTGATTTTTATCATATGTAATCGCACTACTCTAATAGAAATACCCTTTTGCATGACCGCAGAAAACCTGCCTGTCAGCATGCAAAAGCGCACTATTAACAGGTGTAGAACACCTTTTCGTTGTTGATTGATGGAACTTGCTGCAATTGCTACGGTCAGCCTGTTATGAAGCCGTAACGCATAATTCCTTTTGCGGACGCTTAATTCGCCCTTTCTTTATAGACCACCAGCAGAAATTTACGCTTATTATTGTTTTTGTGTAGCTGCAATCGCTACTGCTGTTTCGGTAGAGGCAGAAAAGACCCCTACTTAATTTCGGGATTTTAGCATTAACCTATACGTTTGTGCCACGCTATTTCTAGATAAAGGCAAATTTTTCTACAATTTAATGTAAACCTTTGGTCTTATTCATTTACATTTTGCAAATCCATATGCCGTATCAACTTGTAATCAGGTACAAAAAAGCCGTCAAATCAGACGGCTTTTGCGCATATAAGCATTAGGTTAATTAATGGTAAGTTTAGGTTTTACCAATTAACCATTGGGTCAACTTCACTGTCGTAATCAACACTTGAAATGTCAAAACCGAACAGTTTTAAGAACTCATGGTTGTAACCTTTGTAGTCACTTAAGTCATGAAAGTTCTCTTGTGTCACTTGATCCCATAGCGCCTTAATTTTTGCCTGTGTTGCGTCGTTAGTTTCTTTGCCATCCATGCGATAGCGATTTGCTTCATCTAACGTTGGTGTATTGCCGTATAGGCACTGTGTAAACAAGCCATAAATCTGTTCAATACACCCTTCATGCGTCCCTTCCTCTTTCATCACTTTGTAAATAAGTGAAATATACAGAGGCATTACAGGAATAGCCGAGCTTGCTTGCGTTACCAGTGCTTTCAACGAGCTCACATTGGCTTGCACAAGCAAATCACTGTTTTTACCAATAATGGCTGCGGCAGCGCGATCCAGGTCTTCCTTCGCTTTACCAATCGTCGCTTGACCATAAATAGGCCATGTTAGTTCTTTACCGATATAGGTATATGCGGTGGTTTTACAGCCTTCAGCAAGCACATCGGCTTCACGTAAAAAGTCCATCCAACGTTCCCAATCTTCACCGCCCATCACTTTGATGGTGTTAAGGATTTCTTCGTCGTTGGCTGGCTCTAGCGATACTTCATGCACTTTGTCTTTATCAGTATCGTAGGTTTTCGTAGTGTACGCCTGCCCTACAGGCTTAAGCGTAGATTTATACGTTACGCCTGTTTCTGGGTCGGTTCTACGCGGGGATGCAAGGCTATAAATGACCAAATCAACCTTGCCCATTTCAGCTTTGATTTTTTCGATGGTTTCATTTTTGATTTCATCGGAAAACGCATCGCCATTAATAGTTTCTGCATACAAGCCTTTTGCTTTGGCTTTTTCGTGGAATGCAGCGGTGTTGTACCAACCGGCAGTACCCGTTTTACGTTCCGTTGGTGCTTTTTCAAAACACACACCCAGCGTTTTAGCGCCATAGCCGAACGCAGAAGTAATGCGTGATGCTAGGCCGTATCCCGTAGAGCTACCAATAACCAATACATTTTTAGGGCCTTCGCCTAAGTCGCCTTTTGCTTCTACATAAGCAATTTGTTCGTCAACCGCCGTTGCACAGCCAACAGGGTGCGCGTTTGTACAAATGAAGCCTCTCACTTTAGGCTTTATAACCATAATAATTTTCCTTATTTGAGCGTGGGGCTATTGTAATGCCGAAGCCACTGATAACAACTCGGAGCAGATGAAACCTAGCATATCGCAAACGCAAGGCGACACCAATGAAACAACGTGCCAAATTTAGCTTTGCTTTGTATTTACGAGAAAAGACAGAGAAGAAAAGAGATAGGAAAAAGAAACATTAGGCCATATCGCTAAATTCAACGAAGTGCGGGCTAGTTTTTAAAACGTTATGAACTATGAATAAGAAAAAATGGAACACAGGTGTACAGAACTGCACACCTGTGAACAACACATTAACCTAGAACGTCTAGAAGCTCTACGTCAAAGATAAGCGTGCTGTATGGTGCAATAGCTGCACCCGCACCTTGCTCACCGTAAGCAAGATCATGTGGCACGTATAAACGGTACTTAGCACCTACTTTCATAAGTTGAAGTGCTTCAGTCCAACCTTTAATAACGCCGCCTACTGGGAATTCAGCTGGCTGGCCGCGCTCGTAAGAGCTGTCAAAAGTGGTACCGTTAATAAGTGTACCGTGGTAGTGAACACGTACAGTGCTAGCCGCAACTGGTGTTTCACCGTCACCTTCAGCAATAACTTCATACTGAAGACCAGATTCAGTAACGGTTACTTCGTCACGCTTCGCATTTTCTTCAAGGTACTTTGTGCCTTCTTCAATAACCGCTTTGCTAGCTTCTTCTTTAGCCGCTTGCATACGCTTGTGAATTTCGCCGAACGCATCACGTAGTGTGTCGTTATCAACCTGAGGCGCTTGACCTGCGAAGGCGTCTTTTAGGCCAGCTACAACAGCGTCAATCGCTAGTCCGTCAAACGGATTTGATTGTAATTGTTGACCCATTTGAAAACCAATGCCGTAACTTGCTTGGGTTTCTACTGTATTGAATGTATCAGTCACAAGAACTCCTGAAATTAAATTACAAATGCAGTACAAATTTCAAACAAAACGCATAACGCGAGAATGTTTCTGCATTTTCCGGTGCAAGAGTGTATCACACCACAAAATATCTTGCTTTGAGCAATGTTAACTAGGGTGCAAAAGTATCAAAATGTTGTAAATTATAACCGAAAGTGGTTAGACAAGTCGCAAAGGACACAGTATGGTTAAGGCCATATATTTAGGAGGATAGCATGCAAACACACTACGATGCTGAACTGAAAGATACCGTTCGATACCTAGGTAAAACCTTAGGTGAAACAATCAAAAATCAATTGGGTCAAGAGTGGCTAGACCGTATTGAAAAGATTCGTAAAGGCGGCCGAGCTTCTTATCAGGGAGACGCTACATGTAGCGAAGAACTGAAAGAAACTTTCAAAACAATGTCTGACAGCGATTTGCTTACTGTTGGCCGTGCATTCGCACAATTCTTGAATTTGGGCAACATTGCTGAGCAAGAATACAATGCGGCAATGAATGTTGATGCGTCTATTGATGCACTATTTAAACACCTAGATAAAGCTGAATTAACAGCTGAAAAAGTGCAGGATGCGGTTGCAAAACTGAACATCGATCTTGTACTGACCGCGCACCCAACTGAGGTTACGCGCCGTACACTTATTCACAAACATAAAGAATTGGCGAACTGCCTTCAGGCTATTCACCAAGAGTCGCTTAATGATGTTGAGCGTAAGAAAATTGAAACCCGTATTGCTGACCTTATTGCACAGGCTTGGCACACTGAAGAAATTCGTTCAGTACGTCCAACACCGGTTGATGAGGCACGCTGGGGCTTCTCTGTTATTGAAAACTCATTATGGGAAGCAGTGCCAGACTTTATGCGCGAGCTTGATGGTCGCCTAAACGAAGATTATGAAGTATCACTGCCACTAGATGCGTCTCCCGTTCAGTTTAGCTCTTGGATGGGCGGCGACAGAGACGGCAACCCATTTGTAACGTCAAAAGTGACTGAGCAAGTATTATTACTTGCTAGAAAACGTGCGGCCAAGCTTTTCGCGATTGATCTTGATCGCTTGCAAGTTGAGCTTTCAATGTACGACTGCAACGACGCGTTACGCGAAAAAGTCGGCGACGCCAACGAGCCATACCGCGCCCTTCTTCGTCCACTTGTGGACAAGTTCATCGCAACCCGCGATGGCATTAGCGACTACTTAGCAGGTAAAAACCCAGATACTTCAAACTGGGTTGAAAGTGATGATGAGCTAATTGAACCACTGATGCTTTGCTACCAGTCACTGTTAGACTGCGGAATGCAAGTTGTAGCAAACGGTCTGCTGCTAGACACTATTCGTCGTGCTCGTGTATTTGGCATTCACCTTCTGCGCCTTGACGTGCGTCAGGACTCTGAACGTCATGCAGACGTTTTCAGCGAACTAACACGCTACCTAGGTCTTGGTGATTATGCTCAGTGGAGCGAAGCCGACAAGCAAGCGTTCTTATTGCGCGAGCTTGGCTCAAAACGCCCGCTATTCCCTGCTCAATGGGATGCGTCTGATGACGTGAAAGAAGTGCTTGATACCTGTAAGGTAATTGCGAAGCACAGCAAACACGGTTTTGGTATCTATATTATCTCTATGGCCAGTGAGCCATCGGACGTTATGGCCGTTCAGCTGCTACTTCAAGAAAGTGGTGTAGATTGGCCAATGCCAGTGGCGCCATTGTTCGAGACGCTAGACGATTTGAACAACTCGCCTGACGTAATGCGCAAACTTCTGTCTATCGACTGGTATCGCGGTTACGTTAAAGGTCGTCAATTCGTTATGATTGGTTATTCAGATTCAGCCAAAGACGCAGGTGCACTTGCTGCGGGCTGGGCTCAATACCAATCACAAGAAGCCTTGGTTGCGATTGCTGATGAGTTTGACGTAAGCCTGACGCTATTCCACGGCCGTGGCGGTACAATTGGTCGTGGTGGCTTGCCAGCACATGCTGCCATTTACTCTCAGCCTCCTGGCTCGCTAGACGGCGGCTTCCGTGTAACTGAGCAAGGCGAAACTATTCGCTATAAATTCGGTATGCCTAAGCTGGCTAAACGCAGCCTAGGTATTTACGCCAGCGCCATAATTGAAGCCATGTTATTCCCGCCTCCGGCACCAAAAGAAGAATGGCGAGAGCTTATAACTGCAATGGCAGCCCAAGGTCGCGATAACTACCGTGCAACCGTGCGTCACGATAAAGAGTTCGTACCTTACTTCCGTGTTGCAACGCCAGAGCAAGAGTTAGGCAAACTCCCACTAGGTAGTCGTCCAGCGAAGCGTAAGCCACAAGGTGGTATTGAGAGCCTACGTGCGATTCCATGGATATTTGCCTGGGCACAAACCCGTTTGGTACTGCCAAGCTGGTTAGGCGTTATGCGCGCTATCGATAGCGTGAAGACACCGGAAAATGAAAAAGTGGTTAACGAGATGTTCAGCGAATGGCCGTTCTATCGTTCACGTCTTTCAATGCTGGACATGGTGTTCCATAAAGCCGATCCGCGAATCAGCGAAGCTTATGATGAGCGCTTGGTACCCAAAGAGCTTAAACACTTTGGAGAAGCATTGCGTAGCGAGCTTAAAGAAAGCATCTCGTCGCTGTTGGCTATAACCGGTGACGGCGACATCATGAAGAACGACCCGCAGGGTAAAGAGTCTATGGAGATCCGTGCAGGATATCTTCAGCCCCTTCACTACCTGCAAATTGAGCTTCTGGATCGTATTCGTAAAGCCGGTGACGATGCACAAAACACTAGCCTAGAGCGTGCCATGATGGTTACCATCGCGGGTATTGCAATTGGTATGCGTAATACAGGCTAGAGCCTAAGTGAACGCGTAACGTTATAATGAAAAGCCTGCTCATTGAGCAGGCTTTTTTTGTAATGTCTTAAATGCAAAAAAGGCTGGGTACGTAAGAACGTATCCAGCCTTTTCTAGCAGATGCTAGTACATCCGCTTCAGGCGTTACTAGCCGTTTACGAAGTCTACGCCTAGCTTGATGTCGCCACGTAGGCCTTCAAGCATGTCGTTTTTCGCTTTTTCTTCAAATGCGCTTAGCTCGCCGTATGGCAAGATTTCTTCAACACCGTTTGCGCCTAGGCGAACTGGATGTGCAAAGAATGCTGCGTCGTCGCTGTCGTCAGTTTGTACATAAGTGTACTCAACAACGTTCTCACCTTGCATTGCTGCAACTAGAGATAGACAGAAGCGTGCCGCTGCTTGACCCATTGATAGGGTTGCAGAACCGCCGCCCGCTTTAGCTTCAACAACTTCAGTACCCGCGTTTTGGATACGAGTAGTTAGGCTAGCAACTTCTTCGTCTGTGAACTCTACGCCTTCAACTTGTGAAAGTAGAGGAAGGATAGTTGTACCAGAGTGACCACCGATTACCGGTACGTGCACAGAAGATACGTCTACACCTTTAAGTTCAGCAACAAACGTTTCAGCACGGATAACGTCTAGTGTCGTTACACCGAAAAGCTTATTCTTGTCGTAAACGCCTTTTGCTTTAAGCGTTTCAGCTGCAATAGCAACAGTAGTGTTAACTGGGTTAGTGATGATACCAACACACGCGTTCGGGCAGTTATCAGCTACACCTTCGATTAGGTTTTTAACAATGCCGGCGTTGATGTTGAATAGATCAGAGCGATCCATACCTGGCTTACGAGGCATACCCGCTGGAATTAGAACAACGTCTGCTCCAGTTAGTGCATCAGCTAGGTCATCTTTACCGTGACCGGTTACTTTTACCGCAGTGGGGATGTGGCTCAAATCAACGGCAACACCAGGAACAACTGGCGCTACGTCGTAAAGCGCTAAATCTGAACCTGCTGGCAATTGTGTTTTCAACAACAAAGACAGCGCCTGACCAATACCACCGGCAGCACCTAACACGGCTACTTTCATACCATTTCTCCTATGGGATTACTTCACGTATTTAAACGGAACGTCACACTAATGCAACGCGGGGGAAAACTCAATCACCGGATCGTCTTATTAACGTTATTTATGGCGATTTTATCTCGATATTCATTATCATGAATGATTATGCAAAGAAATTGCGCAAAGTCTACCTGTACGGCACAATATACGCATACTAAATATAATTCCTAACGATAACCCTCAAAAAAGAAAAGAGCGCTAATGGCAAACGCAAAACAAGAGCTACTCATCAAAGCTTTTAAAGAAATTCTTAAAGCAGAAAGTTACGGTTCACAGGGTGAAATTGTTGATGCATTAAAAGCACAAGGCTTCGACAATATCAGCCAGTCTAAAATCTCTAGAATGCTAAGCAAATTCGGCGCGGTACGCACGCGAAATGCCCGAGGTGACATGGTGTATTGCTTGCCTCCAGAGCTAGGTATGCCTACGGCTAAAAGCCCTCTTAAACAGCTAGTACTGGATATCGTTCACAACAACGTAATGGTAATCATTAGAACCAGCCCTGGTGCTGCACAGCTTATTGCTCGTCTACTTGATTCATTGAGTAAAAAAGATGGCGTATTAGGGACGATTGCGGGTGATGACACGATTTTTATTGCCCCTGCTGACGTGACAAGAATTGAAGAATTAAGACAACGCGTTGAAGATTTATTTGAAAACGTTTAGCCATGGCTCCAAAAGCTGACAATCAAAAAATAAGAAACCGCATACAAGATGCGGTTTCTGACTCGGTAATTAACTGAAGCTTTCCTAAGATAAAAGCTTAATTAGCGCATCTGCTGCGGGGCGTGACGATGGTGGATTCTGTCCCGTTACCAACAAGCCATCAGTACACACTTTTACGGCGAAATCGTCGGCACTTTCATATTTTCCACCCTTTTTGACTAGCTCATCTTCAACTAAGTAAGGCACTACGTCAGTGAGTTCCATTGCCGCTTCTTCGCTGTTTGAAAATCCAGTTACCTGTTTACCATCAACTAAGTACTTGCCATCTGGAGTTTTAACGTCCTTAAGCACGATTGGAGCGTGGCACACTGCACCAACAGGCTTATTCGCTGCAATTGTGTCTTCGATTAACTTAATCGAGTGCGCGTTGTCAGAAAGGTCCCACAAAGGGCCGTGACCGCCCGGGTAAAATACGGCGTCAAATTCTTCAGCACGCACATCTTCAAGCGGTATGGTCGACGCCATTGCACTTCGCGCCAGTTCATCTTTTGTATATCTTATTGCGTCGTCTGTCATCGCATCATCTGCAAGGCTATTTGGGTCGATAGGTACTTGGCCTCCCATTGGCGACGCAAGGGTAATCGTATAGTCTTGATCTTTAAATGCGTAATATGGCGCTGCGAACTCTTCTAACCACATGCCTGTTTTCTTACCCGTATCACCCATTATTTCATGAGACGTCATTACCATTAGCATACGTTTTGTCATAAGCCCTCCTTGCGAGCATTTAAAAAATTTTCTCGTCAGTTAATTCGTGTAGTGGAGGGACTTAGATCATAAGCAAAGGCTATGCGCGGTAAGTAACAGGTGTGTGAGATAAATCGCAGACATAAAAAAGTGCCACTTCCTGTTAAGGAGAGTGGCACCTAACACTACAACTTTTTTAAACTAAGTAATTAGAAGTCGTATTTAATACCGAACTGAACTTGCCATACTGATTGGTCAAGCACTTCTAGGTTTTTAATACGTGAATCACTGTTCAAGTCAAAATATTCATATTGACCATCTACGATATTTGCAGAAACTACAGCACGCTCATATTCATAGCGAGTACGCTCGATGCGGCCCCAATCGTCATTCAGTAGGTTACCGAAGTTTTCTATATCAAAGAAAACCGTCAACTTATGCTCAGGGTAAAGCGCTGGTAGTTCTTGTTGAATACGCACATCAATGATTGTTGACCAGCGAGAGTTGTCGCCATTACGTTCAGCAATTCCACCCTTGTACTGAGCTAGCTCTGAACTATTAATATAGTCGATGAACTCTTGCTGAGCTGCTAGGTCACCACCAAATGAAGTTGCTGCAAACAATGGATCATTGATGCCATCTGGAACGTAAAGCAGGTGTCCTGCATCATCGTTACGGCTTTCACGCGCACAACGACCACCACCAACATCTAGCACACATGCGTTGTTTTCATCGAATGTGTAGCTATAAGGCTGGCCAGAGCGACGCTCGGCAAAGATTGAAACAGTCGTTTCATAGCCGTCAATTAACTCTTTCTTCCAATTGAAGCGCATTTTCCAAAGGTGCTCGGTCTGGAAGTTAGACGTGCCAGCTTGTGGTTGTTGACGATCATAAGCAGCAAAGTCGGAGTAGTTAGATGTCGCAGTTGAAGATGTACCATAGCCGATATCTTCTACGTCAGCATAAGTATAACTTGTAAAGAAGTCGAATGAGCCATAAGAGGTATCCCAAGCTTTTGAAGCAGACAAGGCGTATAATATTGAATCACCTTCATCAATTGAGCTTGTTACGATAGCTTCTGGACCTTCGCTACAGTCATAAACACCACGACCATCAGGCGCTGTACTAACTGGGTTTTCGCAGCGTTGATCATACCAGTAAGTAGCATTTTCAAGCTTGTTGTAAAGCACATCAGCAGAGAACAACCAACCTTCTAGTTCTTCCATCTCTGGCTCGTGCGCAACACCTAAGCTTACTTTCCAAGTTGTAGGTATATCAAAGTCATCTGCCAGCGCGTTCACATCGCCATCTGGGTCAATGTTAGCAAGCTGGTCAAGAATGTTCTGTGGAATGTACTGGCCTGTAGCAGCATCTGGTGTAGTAGGAACTTGGTATGTCTGACCAGAACCAAAGTCTTGATAATTGTCAGAAATTACGCCGTCATTTGAGTAGCTGTTTGATACCCAAACGCTTGGCGCCCCACCAGAGAAGCGACCAATACCACCACGTACAGTTGTATAATCAGACGCATACCACTGGAATGACACACGAGGAAGAATTACATCCAGCCCATCAACATCATTGGTGTTTGAATAGCCGTAGCGGTCTACAAAGTTTTGGTTCTCGCGGATAGAGCCTTCAGCTTCATACCAGTCATAACGGATACCAGCGTCAATAGTTAACTCAGCTGTCGCTTCCCAAGAATCTTGGAAGTAAAGTGAGTTGTAGTTGTAACCCCAGATCGCACGAAGGTCGTTCTCATCGTTTGTAATAGCATTATTGTAAAGCAGCGCAGAAGCTTCAGCATTTGCAAGGTCTTCTAGGCTGTTAAATAGGTATGAACCTTCAGAGTTTTGTGCAAATAGGTTATTTACGTCAACTTCTTCACGCTCATAACCAAACTTCATGATGTGGTCGCCAGTTGTGTAAATACCAACTAGTTTAACTTGGAAGAAGTCCTGATCAAGAGAGTTACCGTGACGGAAGCGGTCTGGACCAATCGTCAAGTAATTTTCATCGCCATCGACTTCACGTAGGAAAACGGCAAAGTTAGGGAACTCAGAACCATTTAGCGACTCTTGGCCTGTAGCTTGCGTTGTTTTTGCTACTTTGAACTGTGTAGAGAAGTCTGAAGTCCAGTCAGAGAAGACGTGTGCAATGAAACTTTCAACCTTTTCTGAGCGGTCATACCACGCAGAAGATGCGCCAAGTACTTCGTCTTGCGCTAGGAAGTTGTTACCATTTTGCTCATTGATTGAGTTACCGTCGGTAAGCATATAAGTAAACTTAGCGCGGTGATCATCGTTGATATTCCAATCGATATTTGCAAGAACTTTCTCGTCTTGTACATCGTCTTTCTGGAAGTTGCCTATGTCAAAGCCCCAAACGTCAGAAACGATTTGAGAAACTTGGGCAACATCATCTAGCGTGATATTTGGAACTTCATTAACGGCGCCTGACCCAGCAGGCCCACGATTAAGCGGTGCTACAGATTCAAATTTATCGTAAGCTACAAAGAAAAAGAGCTTATCTTTTATTAACGGACCACCTAAAGTGGCAACAAACGTTTCTTCTTCGAAATCAAGATTGAATTCTTCATCACCATTGTTATCGCCAGCGAATGAATCGTCAGTGTAATAGTAACCAACTGAGCCGTGGAATTCGTTCGTGCCTGATTTGGTTACAGCGTTGATTGTACCACCGGTAAACCCGTTATACTCAACGTCAAACGGCGCGGTCTGGATTGACAAAGATTCAATTGCATCATAAGAAATTGGAGAGCGCTGAGTAGGGTAACCGTTAGCGTTAAGGCCGAAACGGTCGTTTAATGCTACACCATCCACTGTCAAAGAATTGAACTTATTATTCGCACCCGCAATGCTAAGCTCTTTTGAACCACCGCTTTGAACGTTTACTGATGCAAAAGGGTCAAGTTGAGCCGCATCTGTAATATCACGGTCAATCGATACTACTTGCTGAAGCGCTTGAAGACCTAGACTTGTGCTAAGAGCTTCATTAGTATACCCAGTGCCTGCAGTACTACCAGTTACAGTAATAACTTCAGTGCTACGAGACGACTCAAGTTGAATTGGAAGATCCAACGCTTGGTCTAGAGAAAGATAAACGTTTTCTACTTTCGCAGGAACGAAACCATCACCTGAAATAGTGATAGTATAAGGGCCACCCACGCGAAGACCGCGCGAAGAAAAAGTGCCGTTTTCATTTGTGGTCGCGACCGAGGAAGTACCTGTAGGTTCGTGTTTAATTGTGACTGTCGCGCCAGAAAGGTCTGAGCCAGCTTCAGTGACAACATTGCCTCGAATAGACGACGTTGTTGTCTGTGCCGTGGCTGTACCAGCCAAACCTGCAGCAACAGCAACAGCGATCGCTACGCGACTTAGCTTTGCTTTGAAGTTCATGTGTGTGTTTCCCTTTTGTTTAAAATTCTTTTTTACTCGGCCTAGTGTAGTGCAAAAAGTACTACATAAAACCTATGACTTTCACTGAACCCGACAAATTGTCGTAAAGGTTCGTGTCAAATTTATTACAATTTTATATTTTTATTTAACAGCAATCGCCCGAGGCTATTGAGTTTGCAAAATAATACTTGACCATATGGTCAGGTTAATTTACTTGTTATTATTATTGTCAATCTGCGACGAATAGCTGATTCTATTCTTGGCAGATATGCTACTAATAAACAGCGTTTAATAAAAATCAGGTTTACTCATAAAAATACATAACTTTTCAATGAGTTAACACAATAAAATAAATTTACCTATTGCAATAAATAACCTTAACTGATGAAATCACTATATAAATCGTTAATTCATTTGGTCGTTTTTTTGACGAATTTCAGAATTGTTGCTACCGGAAAGTGGATAATTTTTATCTTAGCTGCACTTGTGTGCGGTTCGATAAACTATTTTCAAAATTCCGATGAGTATAGTGACATCGCCCCACAAACCGGTCAATATTTGACCTGCAAAACTGATTTACAGGGCAATAGCGACGTCTTTTCTGTGTATGTTACTGACGGTAGAATTGCTGAAATGGCAAGCGAGCGCCTATGCAATGATAAAACGATTAAGCGCCAATACGGTGAAGTTAAAGTTACAATAGGCCAAAGTGATTACGATACCTTTCGATACATTAATCATGGCGTTGTTGATTTAGCGCTGGTGAAAAGTAATGTCGTAGATGCGTTCGGGGCTGACCAAATTTATGGATTAACCAAAGTAGCATCGCATCCTGACTACTCAGCTTTTTTTATCGCGCTAAGAGAACGACCTCTACTATCTAAAGAGTACTTGCTAGGTAAAAAGATAGGATTGCTCGATTATCCGAGCAGCCGTTCTGGTCATATTGTTCCCAAAACTGTTTTGCAGAACCTCGGACTCAGTGACTCCAATTTAGATATTGTTTACTTCAGTTCTCACCAAGAACTGCGACGAGCTTTGCTCGCGGGTGATATTGATATTATCTCCTCATATTGGGCAGAAGAAGACAAAGACAACTTCTCAAGAAACTATGCAACGCCGCTGCAGGAAAGTGTAAGTGGAATGCAATGGTATTTGAAAATGCAGACGCAAAACACAGACTTATTTTGCGCTATACAGTCGGTAATTCATGAAGTTGCAATGTCTCATCCTAGACCTTATTACAAAACTATTACATTAGAGGAAGGGTGTAACTAATGGGTAGTAAGAGAATATATTTTAAGCCCAAAGCCTTTATCATCTTTAATGGTCTTGTCTTGTTAGCATGTTTCCAATGCATCGCTTTGACTGCACAATACTTTTCACACCATACTTCTCTTCACCGTGCACTTGATAAGGTAGAGCGAAGGGTAAGCCTAGACAGCGCGTTTTTAGACGTTGGAAACAACACCCTTAACACGCCTGTAAATCAGTTCGCCATTTACCGTTATCTTGGAAAACTAAACGGCACGCTTAAGGACGAAAACTACCCCGTTCTAGTCAGAGGAATCCAAGATATTGTGACGAGCAATGAAGACTTTACGGGTTACCCTTTGTCTTTTACGGCAAATTTCGTCAACGCTGAACAAGTCATTAAGGTAGAGATGCGAAGTAAAGCCGTCACCAGTACTTTTGCTTTTAGTTGGACTGCGCTTATCGCATCATTACTCGTTACACCATTTTTTGCTGTTTCGAGTAAAACCAAAAGGAAACGCGCAACCTTAGAAGAAGTTATCCCTCCTTCCCCAAAACTCGTAATCAACTTAAAAGATAAAACGATTTCTAACGGAATCGATGACAAAGCCATCACGTTGCAGAATAAACCACTGTGCTTTTACACGGCTCTAGTAAAATATTGTATAGAGCACCCCGATCAGCCTCTACAGCCACATAAAGACGTTCCGACTGAACTACTGGCTCTGGCCAACAAGAGTTTTGGTCGATTAATCGAATTGGGCCATACCAAGCGAAAACGCCCAGATTTCAATGCAAATTTAGATAAAACCCTCAGCGAAATACGCGCAGCACTTGACGATGTATTTTCTGGTTATGTTGATGAAAAAGAGACCTACTACCCACCCAGAGCGCAAGGTGAGGGCTCTCGCTCAAAGCAGCATTCGTATGCATTACCGAGTATTAAGGACGACGATATAGAGATAATTGGTAACTAGCGATATTTTGACTTGTTCAGTTAAAAACTGACCACTTGGAGAACTTTTTGGTATTTTTTGCATGCTGACTAAACACCCTGCAATACCTTGAAAATACGATAAAGTTCTAGCAAAGACCGATCCAAAAACCGAGAACTTGTGAATATAACATTGATTCGCGAGGCCTAAACGCGTATCTTTGCACCAACAAAATCAGCTTTATAGTACTATGCAATCGCCACTTATTATTGCCATTTCTGGAGCTTCTGGCTCTGGGAAGTCTCTTTTTACAAAAAATTTGTTTAACGGCTTCAGTGCTCAAGGCCGCCCTGTTCAAGTGCTGCGCGAAGATCACTACTACCGTGCGCAAGATCATCTTCCCATGGAGCAACGTGAGAAGAACAACTATGATCACCCGAATGCCTTTGAACATGAGCTTTTGAAAGCACACTTGCAAGCATTGCGCGATGGTCAGCCTATTGACTATCCACATTACTGCTATAAAACGCATACGCGTTTGCCTGAAACTGAGCGTCTAAATCCTGCGCCAGTCATTATTCTTGAAGGTATCATGCTACTTGCTCGTACTGATCTACTTCCTTTGTACGACGTGAAGATCTTCATTGATACTCCTCTTGATATTTGTTTGATGCGCAGAATGATGCGCGACCTAAAAGAACGCGGTCGTAGTATTGAATCTGTGGCAAAACAGTACGAAGAAACTGTTAAGCCTATGTATCATCAATTTATCGAACCTAGCCGCTTCACTGCCGACGTAGTAGTGACGCAAGGTGGCAAAAACCAAATTGCATTAGATGTGATCAAATCACACATTCAGCAAGCGCTTCTTTAAGGGAACATTACTATGGTGAGTTTACTGGGCATTGCAGTCCTTCTGGGTATTGCCTTCGCGTTATCATCGGCGAAACGCAATATAAATTGGCGCACCGTTGGTGGCGCATTTGCTATTCAAGCATCCGTTGGCGCGTTTGTCCTGTATTCTGAACCTGGTAAAGAAGTATTGTTGAGCGCAACGCGTTTTGTCGCCAACATCATTGCTTATAGCCAAGAAGGCATTAATTTCTTGTTCGGTCCTATTGGTGACAAGTCGATCGCGTTTATTTTTGCCTTTAACGTGCTTCCAGTTATCGTGTTTTTCTCGGCGCTTATTGCCGTTCTTTATCACCTCAAAGTAATGGGTTTGATCATCAAGGTTATCGGTGGCTTTTTACAGAAAGCGCTGGGAACTAGCCGACCTGAATCCATGTCTTCTGCTGCCAACATTTTTGTGGGCCAAACAGAAGCGCCTCTTGTGGTTCGCCCTTTTATTCCACACATGACGAGCTCTGAGCTATTTGCCATTATGGTGGGTGGTTTGGCGTCAATTGCTGGTTCAGTAATGGCGGGCTACGCTGGCATGGGGGTAGATCTTAAGTATTTGCTAGCAGCTAGCTTTATGGCTGCGCCAGGTGGCTTACTTATGGCAAAAATCATGTTGCCAGAAACCAGTAAGCCAAATGAAGATTTACATGACGTAGATGCGGAAGATACCGGCTACGCCAATGTATTTGATGCAGCCGCCAGTGGCGCTGCATCAGGCATGCAACTTGCGTTAAACGTAGGTGCAATGCTACTCGCTTTCATAGCACTTATTGCCATGTTTAACGGCCTTATTGGCTGGACAGCAGGATTATTTGGCTATGAAAACGTGACGTTTGAAGGGATCCTGGGTTATGTGCTTCAACCTCTTGCATGGGCAATCGGCGTACCATGGGAGGAAGCGCAACTTGCAGGCAGCTTTATTGGTCAGAAAATGGTAGTTAACGAATTTGTTGCCTACCTAAACTTCCTAGAGAACCAATCACAGCTATCTGAAGCATCTCAGGCCATTATCACCTTTGCACTTTGTGGTTTTGCAAACTTCTCTTCTATCGCTATTTTGATGGGTGGAATTGGTGCCATGGCACCAACACGCAGAAAAGAAATTGCGAGACTGGGGTTAAAAGCTGTTATTGCTGCAACGTTATCTAACTTAATGAGTGCCGCGCTAGCGGGCTTTTACCTCTCTCTTGGTTAAATTTCATTAATTTGGACCAGTTGGTCAAGATTTTACTAGACTAACTGGTCAGGTTTCTGTAAATTACGCGCAAATTCCTCGCGGGGTTGATTTATGTCAATTTCTGCGACTTTTTTCTGTAGCCCGTCTACCTTTATAATGCCGCAGTCAAAATATACGGGATAAAGTTATGCAATTAGTTGCTGTTGATTACCAAGCGGAAAACGCACAAGAAGAATTCGTGAAGTCACTTCGCGAGACAGGGTTCGGTGTTTTAAAAAATCACCCTATCCAACAGTCATTAGTTCAAGGTATTTACGACAATTGGCAGGGCTTCTTCGACAGTGAAGAGAAGAACGATTACCTGTACAACAAGGGTAAACAAGACGGATTTTTCCCTCAGAGCGTATCTGAGGTAGCCAAAGGCTTTACGAAAAAAGACATTAAAGAGTATTACCACTTCTATCCGTGGGGTCAGTGTCCAGAAGCGCTACACCCGCAGATTTCCCAGTACTATGGGGAAGCAAACACACTAGCGAAAGAGCTATTGGGTTGGATAGAAAAACATTCTCCTTCAGAGGTGAGCGATAAGTACAGTCAACCGCTGGGTGACATGATCAAAGATTCTGATCAAACCTTGCTACGTATACTGCACTACCCACCACTAAAAGGTGATGAAGAAGTAGACGCAATTCGCGCAGCTGCTCACGAAGATATTAATTTGATTACTATCTTGCCTGCAGCCAACGAGCCTGGATTGCAAGTACAAGCTAAAGACGGTAGTTGGATTGAAGTTCCGTGTGATTTCGGGAACTTGATTGTGAATATTGGCGATATGCTTCAAGAAGCATCTGGCGGATACTTCCCATCAACTACGCATAGGGTTGTAAACCCAGATGGTGCTGACATGACGAAATCTCGTATTTCATTGCCACTGTTCTTACACCCCAGACCAGATGTTGTTCTTTCAGAACGTCATACCGCAGGGTCATACCTGCAAGAGCGCCTTCGTGAGCTGGGCGTTATATAAATTAAGTTCCTTTTGTAGTGTTATTCTTTTGCCGCAGCTAGTCTGCGGCTTTTTTTTGCCTGAATTATACCGCCTACCTTCTCAACACCCACTTCATTGATTATTCGCTAAAGCTGATAATTTGGACTGATAACGAGACTTGTCTTGCCTGTTGTTTGCATGCTTGATAGCGCGAGACAAGTATTGCTCAGCGTTGGTTATGTCTCCACTTTCAAAATACGTTTTCGCTAATCCAAACAGAATTTCATGACGGGTATTATCAAGTTTTAGTCCCTTTAGATAATATGATATCGCTGCCTCGTACTCTTCATTATCGAAAGCTTGTTCACCCAATATATAGTGGTAAAAGGGATTGCTTTGGCGTTTAGTATCCACCATTTGGTTGATTGTTTTCGCCTCTTCAAACCTATCTTGATAACGGTAAAGTATCGATAAATTTTCCCATGCTGTGAGGTTTTCACTATTCAAAGATAAAGCATGCTTGTAGGCCGCCTCTGCTTGTTCGTACGCATCGGCCATTCGATAGAGTACTCCAAGATTGACCCAACTTTGGGCCAGTTCCGGTGCGATGGTAGCAGCAGCCCTAAAATAGCTATAGGCCTTGGTATAACTGTTGGCAACAAGCGCATCAGCTCCCTTATTGTTGTAGAACATCGCTATAACTTTTTCCTCTGACACAGCGATTCTAGGAAAGTAACTTCTGAGGGTTTGGGGGTCGAAATCCACGTCCGCAAAACTTCCTCCAATCGAGACGACATTGGGATCTTCTGGAAGTTGAACTCGTAAGTTAATATGACCATTTAGTAAACTGTACCCTTCTCGACGCGTCCAGTATTCAGGAATTTCTACTTCGTAGAACGTGGCTTGTAGCCCTACATGTTTAGCCAAAGCATACGTCATAATGGAAAGAGACAAGCAATTCGCGGCTCTATTATTGAACGTAGTATTTGCTGTGGTGTTAGCACCGTTTCTGTAAAGCATTCCCTGATCAGAATGGTCAAATATGGCCTTCACTAACCCTTTTACATTCTTTTGCAGCGCGCTTTTTTCATAGACCGCTTGCTCAGCAAAAAACTGTGCGTCTTCGTCTAAGTAAAAAATTTCATCTGAAGACTCTACGGGAAATAATGTATAGGAAGGAAAGAGACTGTCATTTAACAAAGTGGGCGCAGCTTTTACATGCTGATTATCAGTAGATTGGCAAGCGGCAAGCACCATGCATAACAACAAAGGAACAGCGAGTCGAGCATTCATAATAGGCACCTTTCTTATTTACTCGATAGATTAAGTATAGCAGCGCGCCATGAATTTACATTTTATTTACAACTCAGTTTAAAGCTCGTTCAATGCATAATTTTACTCGCTTCATTAGGTGCTCATACATTGCGACTTGGCATTACACAAAGTTAATCATCAAATTTCCCTGAAGTGCCGTAACAATTCTCAATTCAGTAGCTTTCAGTGGCGTAGGTCAGTAGTTGGCGAAACGAAGGATGTTGAATTTCACTTAACGTAATGTAATAGGAAAAAGGAAAGAGTATGAAAAAGTTAATTAGTGCGTTCTTCTTAGTTGTATTGAGTGCCTCAGCGCTTGCTGGCCATCATGCAAAGGATGGACATAAAGATATTGTCGACACCGCAGCAAGCAACGACATGTTCTCAACACTTGTCACCGCAGTTAAGTCTGCAGACTTGGTCACTACACTAAAGGGAGATGGGCCATTCACTGTATTCGCTCCCACCGATGAAGCCTTTGCTGCACTGCCGGCAGGCACCATTGAAATGCTATTGAAACCTGAGAATAAACAAACCCTTGTTAAAATTCTCACTTATCACGTAGTAACGGGTAAAGTCACAGCAAAAGATGTAGCTGGGCTATCTGATGCCACTACCGTTGAAGGAAGCAAGGTAATGGTCTCAACTGATATGAATAAGGTTATGATAAACGACGCAAATGTGATTAAAGCCGACATCATGACGAGTAACGGTGTTATTCACGTGATCGATACTGTGTTGCTTCCAAACGATGTTAAAGCGGCGCTGTAATCCCTCTTGCAAAGAAAAGCGCTGAAAACGAAAGCACTAAAAATTAGTGCTTTCGTTCATCGATTTATGCATGTGCTTCGATCTCTTCAACAAGTCTCGGCGTAGAAACGTTAAACGGTTAGTTGGTCACGGGCATGTTTAACATACGCATATTTAAACAGGCCTTCGTTGTCATCCAACTAGTCGTCTGAATCCATTCAAGGAATAAAGAAAGGAGTTCACGTGTTCACAGTCTACACATATAGTATTGCGGGCCTTTTGCTTATAAGCTTTACCGTTTTCGTGCAAAACATCGTTGCCGCTATCGCTCACAGAAAACAGTCTCGCTATATTCCAGGGAAAGTCAGCGAGGAATTGAGTCATGATAGTTTCGTATTCAGAAGCCACAGAACATTTCACAATTCGCTCGAAAATATTCATCAGTTTACGCTCCCAGCTCTTCTTTGCATTTTTCTTGGCGCATCAACCAGCATACTTGCAGCACTTGTTTGGATTTACGCGCTAAGTCGCATCATTCATATGGGACTGTATTACGCAATCGCTACAGAAAAAAATCCAAGCCCAAGAAGCTATTTTTATATGATAGGCACGCTGTGTACCTTTGGCGTATTTGGTCTTGCAGTGTTTAATTTGTTTTCGTAGAAACGATATAAAGTAAGAAGATAAGAGTGAAATTGAACCAAATGGTTAAATATTAAACTTTTGGTTAATCCACATTTTCTAAAATTAGGCGTACTCTTGAACCTGAACACTCACCTTTGTGTTTAGGAGTACTTGTGTATAATGAACAAGTTGGCGACCGAACTTTAGCAGATTGCAAAGTACTGATTGTCGACGACCAAGCCAGCAGCAGACTTGTTCTGGAAACCTTACTTGAAGACACTGTAGCTTGTACTTCTGTCAGCTCGGGTAAAGAAGCTATTGAGTATTGCAAATATAATACCCCCGATTTGATCCTTATGGATGTGTCTATGCCTGAAATCGACGGGCATCAAACAACCGCATTATTAAGAAAAAAGCCGCTATGCGCTCATATTCCTATAATTTTCGTCACCTCTTCATCTAGTGACGAAGAAGAGTCTCGATGCTGGGAATCTGGATGCGTTGATTTTGTCGTAAAGCCTGTTAATGCTTGTACCCTACGCAATCGCGTCAAGTCGCACATTAATCATAAGCTTAGAAACGATTTACTCGAGAAGCTCATCTATGTGGATAAGCTTACGGGTGCCTATAACCGCCATTATTTAGATGACTACTTACCGCGATTAGTCAGAGATGGATTGCGCAATGTTGCGCCGCTTTCTTTAGTCATTTTTGATGTAGACCACTTCAAGTTATTCAACGATATGTATGGCCACTTAGACGGTGATAGCTGTTTATGGAAGGTGAGTAAAACGATTAACGATGCTCTTCTTCGACCTATGGACAAACTAGTAAGAATTGGTGGCGAAGAGTTTTTGGTGATTCTGCCGAACACTGATGCCGAAGGCGCAAAGTCTGTGACCGAGCGTTTGTTACGAACTGTTTATGATCTGAATATTCCTCACGCTGCCTCGGAGTATGAGCGTGTTACGTTAAGCGCAGGTCTAGCCGTGAAGAACGCCGATGACAATAAAACTATCGATTACGTCATGCTAGAGGCTGACAAAAACCTTTATGTTGCTAAAACCTCTGGCCGAAATCAGCTAGTTGCCCCTACTTCGAAAGCGGCTAGCAAAGTTGAAACCTTATCCCCTCCTATGAAGATGAAAGCCCAAGGCTAAAACGTCCCACGGCATTAGTATGAAATAAAGATTCGATAGAATCTTCCAGCGTAATTCCCAATTCGTTTAGCTGAGCGTAAAACAGTTGTAGCGTTGCTAACGCATCATCTAACGCATTGTGTTCAGGAAATGCAGGTAACCCCAGACGTTGTCTACAAACGGTAAGTGTCGCGCTATTGCTGGGTAATACCTGATGCTGTTTATTTAGCTGATAAAGTGCAAGCTGAAGGGTATCGATATAAACGACGTCGACTTGAGGTAATTCACAACGCTTGAAGGCACTATTGAGTGCCATCAAATCCAACCTCGCATTGTGAAAAACCAATACATGGCTTTCTAACAGAGGTATCAAGGACTTCAACGCTTCCTTAATACCTTCACCTTGCTGCAAAATATCCAGGGTCAACCCGTGGATCACAGGGCTTTGCCCCAAATCTGCCGAGGTATTTATAACGTGATAACCACTGGAAGAAAGCGCAATTTTTCCGGCAGAACCACTTACATATCCAATCGATGTGATTTGTGTTGTTAAGGGATCTAAAGAGGTTAGCTCTAGATCAACTGACGCTAAAGGCGTGCTACACAGCTTTTTGTCACGCAAGGATTTCCTAAATTTGCTTTTGCCGAATAACGCCGATGAACAAGTTTCAATTAGTCGCTTTATCATAAGGTTAACTTACACCGCCAGAGAACTTCATTACCATCGCCTGATTAGTTCTCTCAATAGCTTTGAAAGCAGCCTTTAGCTGGTGTTTTTCTATCGATGATAGACTGGATATAGATACTCGGTTGTCTGTGACTTTGTTTTCCAATTGATGTCGCCAACGTAAGCGGTTTAGGAAAAGCCAGATATCTCGTAGGTTAGTCGCATCCCTTTTGGAAAGCTGTGAATTAGATGACAGGGCCTCTAATCGGGCTAATGTATTGGGCAATGTCACCCCATCAGCTAACGCGTAAATACGCGCTATATTATTAATTAACGCAACGGCTCTTGTTTTTAAATCGATTACGTCTTTTTCCTTACGTCCCTTTTCATAAATAAACTTTTGGAACATGGAGAGTGGAACTGATATTTCGTTACTGTTTCGTGTAAGCGCAGCTAGAAACATATTTTGCTGCATTAACGGTGCGCGTTTACGCTGTAGCTGTTTAAATAAGCTCACATCACCGGCTGCACAGCGAACATCCAGAAAAATGTTAAAGTGCATAATCGCATCTTTAGTTGGCGCCTTTACCCATCGTTTAGCTTCTTCAATGGCTTCGTCAAGCGAAAGCCTAAGGTCTGGGTTGCTAGCCATAATATTGCCGTCACACAGTTTAATACCGCATTTTGCCAATCCATTGCAGACGTACTCTGCCATTTTTGAGAAATATTCAGCTTGTGCTTTGTTAGGCCGCTGTGCAAGAAGAAGCCCGTTGTCTTGATCTGAGCCCATTGTCTGGTCTTCTCTAGCTTGAGAGCCATAGACAAGCCAAGCGAACATCATAGGCGCCTTTCCATTGGCCTGTTGGAAAAAGCCAATAAGCTTTCTTGTCATAATATCGGTAGCTTGCGATAAAATTTTTCCAGCAATGTCGTAGTCCCCTGCTTTTTTAGCGTGGGCTGAGAAATAATGCGGCAATTGCCAGGACAACCTAGTCAGTTCATACAGGTTTTCTGCTTTACTTAGTTCGCCAATAATAAAGAGTACATTTCCCCGCTGATGACGAATAATATC
>NZ_JAFLMX010000033.1:0-12856 GCF_017849675.1 Alteromonas sp. AO-Serp | reverse complement strand
GCAAAATCACAGGCGCGTATGACTCATGAGGGTGAAGAAGGCATTCGCTCTGTACAGATAGCTGGGGCTGATCCTGAGCTTATGGCTCAAGCAGCACAATTTAATGTTGAGAACGGTGCGCAAATCATCGACATCAATATGGGTTGTCCTGCTAAGAAGGTCAATAAGAAGCTTGCAGGTTCTGCGCTGCTTCAATACCCAGACACAGTGGAAGCGATTATTAAAGCAGTAGTTAATGCTGTTGATGTACCCGTGACACTAAAAATTCGTACCGGCTGGAACCCAGAAAATCGCAATGGGGTAGAGATTGCCCGCATTGCAGAGCAAAACGGCATACAGTCGCTTGCTGTTCACGGCAGAACACGAGCTTGTATGTATAAAGGAGAAGCTGAATACAGCACCATACGCCAAATTAAGGCGGCAATTTCAATTCCTGTTATTGCAAATGGTGATATTACTTCTCCAGAGAAAGCACAAGAGGTGCTGAATTACACCGGTGCAGATGGCGTAATGATAGGTCGCGGCGCGCAAGGTAAACCTTGGATATTTAAGCAAATCCAACATTATCTTGAAACGGGCGAGAACCTACCAGCACCGCCGCTGTCAGAGTTATATGAACTCTTGCATGAGCACGTAGCCAATGTGCAGGACTTTTATGGCGACATAGCCGGTGTGAGAATTGCCCGTAAGCACGTGGGCTGGTATCTCGCGGAGCACGATACGGATCGTCAGTTTCGTAAAACGTTTAACGCTATCGATGA
This sequence comes from Alteromonas sp. AO-Serp, assembly GCF_017849675.1. Taxonomy (NCBI): domain Bacteria; kingdom Pseudomonadati; phylum Pseudomonadota; class Gammaproteobacteria; order Alteromonadales; family Alteromonadaceae; genus Alteromonas; species Alteromonas sp. AO-Serp. Next base: position 12,095 of record NZ_JAFLMX010000033.1, on the reverse strand, counting down.
TGCGAATGAGCAACTCGATGCACTAAATGCATATTTTCAAGCGCTGCAGACACGAGAAACCCGACAGATTTCTCCCGCAGCATAGTGATGACTAACTTAAGAGCAACACAGTATTATGTTCGATCAAAACGTGACTTCACCTTTTACTACTACAGTAACTACGCCTTCACAAACGCAAGCTCAAAAGCCACTGCGTGACTCTGTAAAGCAAGCGGTTAATAAGTACCTTAAGCAATTGGATAACGCAAACATCGATAACCTGTACGAAATGGTACTGGCTGAAGTTGAAGCGCCGCTGCTAGAAGAAGTCATGACTTACACACGCGGCAATCAAACCCGCGCTGCCATCATGATGGGCATCAACCGTGGCACACTTCGCAAGAAGCTTAAGCAATACGGCATGAACTAAGATTCCAAGGGCTTTGCCCACCAAAGAGCACCAATCGGTGCTCTTTTTGTTTCAACACTACAACATTAGAAACTTAAAATTTATGCAAACACCAAAACCAATTAAACGTGCTCTCCTTAGTGTCTCTGATAAAACCGGTATCCTCGATTTCGCGACAGCGCTGCATAACGCTGGCGTAGAACTTCTGTCGACGGGCGGTACTGCTAAACTTCTCGCTGACGCTGGCTTACCTGTTAAAGAAGTGTCTGATCACACAGGTCACCCAGAAATTATGGCTGGCCGCGTTAAAACCCTTCACCCGAAAATTCATGGCGGTATCCTTGGTCGTCGCGGTACCGATGAAGCAGTGATGGAAGAACACAGCATTGCGCCTATCGACCTTGTGGTGGTTAACCTTTACCCGTTTGCTGCTACCGTGGCAAACGAAGACTGTACGCTAGAAGATGCGATTGAAAATATTGATATCGGTGGGCCAACGATGGTTCGCGCTGCAGCGAAAAACCATAAAGATGTCACTATTGTTGTTAATGCGGCGGACTACTCTCGCGTGCTTGCAGAGATGAACGACAACAATGGCTCGTTAACGTACAACACCCGTTTTGACCTTGCGATTAAAGCGTTTGAACATACGGCCGAATACGACGGCATGATTGCAAACTACTTTGGTGCTCGTTTAGACAGCACAGGTTGTGAAGCAGACTGTGACCACCAGCACAGCGAATTCCCACGTACCTACAACATGCAGCTCACTAAGAAGCAAGACCTTCGCTATGGCGAAAATAGCCACCAAGAAGCGGCATTCTATGTTGAAAACAATGTTCAAGAAGCGTCTGTGGCTACCGCTACTCAGCTTCAGGGTAAAGAACTGTCATTCAACAACATTGCTGACACGGATGCGGCGCTTGAGTGCGTAAAAGAATTCGAAGAGCCAGCATGTGTAATCGTTAAGCACGCTAACCCATGTGGTGTGGCCATTGGCGATGATATTTTAAGTGCCTACGACCGTGCGTTTAAAACTGACCCAACGTCTGCATTTGGCGGAATTATCGCGTTTAACCGCGAGCTTGATGCGAAAACGGCGCAAGCGATTGTTGACCGTCAATTTGTGGAAGTAATTATTGCGCCGACAGTAAGCGATGAAGCGAAAGAAGTAGTAAGTGCGAAGAAAAACGTACGTCTTCTAGCATGTGGTGACTGGACTGGTCAGCTAACTGAAGGTTATGACTTTAAGCGCGTAAACGGCGGTTTATTAGTACAAGAGCGCGACTTCGGCATGGTTGAAATGGAAGACCTAGAAGTTGTGACTAAGCGTAAGCCAAGCGAAGATGAACTACGCGACCTTATGTTCTGCTGGAAGGTAGCAAAATACGTGAAGTCTAACGCGATTGTTTACTGCAAAGACGGTATGACGGTAGGCGTGGGCGCAGGCCAAATGAGCCGTGTTTACTCTGCAAAAATTGCGGGTATTAAAGCAGCTGATGAGAACCTTGAAGTTGCAGGCTCTGTAATGGCGTCTGATGCATTCTTCCCATTCCGCGACGGTATCGACGCTGCAGCTGAAGCAGGTATTAAAGCAGTAATTCAGCCAGGCGGCTCTATGCGCGACCAAGAAGTCATTGATGCCGCTGACGAGCACGGCATTGCGATGGTGTTCACGGGTATGCGCCACTTCCGTCACTAATAAGTATTTACGCAATACCTTTTAGTGCAGGCTTAGTGAGGGACACCAACACCTAAGTTAAACACGCAGTAAAGTGGCATTTAGTGGCTTTACTGTGTGTTTGTTATTTTTCCTTAACCCTTTTAAATACGCAGACTCGAGGTCATTTGCTTGGTTGTAATGAAATCTCATCGAAGCGACAGAGTTGCGAATTATTCTGCTAAGGCGTAAGTGCAAATAGGGGTTAGCTGATAGGCTTGATCTGACCCGTAGTAATTTGTAGTAATAGTGTTATGTTATTCGCCTACCCTCGACAGAAAAAGGAAATAAGAATGAAAAAGTTAGCCCAATATGTGTTAGCCGCAACCCTAGGTGTAAGTGCTACTTATGCCAGCGCAGATGCGATTTCTGATGCCGCAATGAGCGATATCCGCTCTGCTAGTGCAAAAGTACGCGATGAGTACCGTAATCCTCAGCAAACACTGCGCTTTTTTGGCCTTACCCCAGACATGACTGTGGTAGAAATCTCTCCAGGTGGTGGTTGGTACGCCGACATCCTTTATTCTGTTGTAAAAGATAACGGTAAGTATGTAGCTGCTCACTTTTACGTTGATGATGAAACCAGCGGTTACTTTAAAAAATCGGTAGAAGGCTTCAAAGAAAAAATGAAGCCGGGCATGAAGTACGAAGGTGCTGAGCTTACTGCATTCGACCCAATCAAAGCGTTAGATATTAGCGACGCAGGTAGTGCCGATATGGTGCTGACGTTTCGCAACGTACACAACTGGTATATGCGTCACGGTGACGAGGGTATCGACAATGCATTTGGCGCATTTTTCAAAGCGCTTAAGCCAGGTGGCGTACTGGGCGTAGTGGAACATGAGCTTCCTGAAAGCGCAGATGATGAAGCAATGAAGAAAAGTGGCTACATGAAGCGTTCTTACGTTGTGGCTGCCGCCGAAAAAGCAGGCTTTGTGCTTGAAGCAAGCAGCGATGTCAACGCGAACCCAATGGATACTGCCGACCACCCGAAAGGTGTGTGGACGCTACCTCCACGTTTGGCGCTAGATGATCAAGATCGCGAAAAATACATGGCGATTGGCGAGAGCAATCGCATGACGCTAAAATTCACCAAACCAAAATCATAAAATTAAACACTCAAAACGGAACAGTTAATGAACGTACTTGTAATTGGCGGCGGTGGCCGCGAACACGCGCTAGCGTTTAAAGCAGCGCAGTCTTCTGATGTTTCAACAGTATTTGTAGCACCTGGCAATGCAGGCACAGCTACAGAACCTAAGCTTGAGAACGTAGCTATCGATGTAAATGATATTGCTGGCTTGGTTTCTTTTGCTCAGGGTAACGATGTTGAGCTTACTATTGTAGGCCCAGAAGCGCCGCTAGTTGCAGGTGTTGTTGATGCGTTCACAAACGCTGGTTTAATGATTTTTGGCCCCACTCAAGCTGCCGCGCAGCTTGAGGGCTCTAAAGCTTTTACCAAAGACTTTTTGGCTCGCCACAACATTCCAACGGCCGAGTATCAAAACTTCACAGAAATTGACCCAGCTATTGCCTATGTGCGTGAGAAAGGCGCGCCGATTGTAGTAAAGGCTGACGGTCTTGCTGCGGGTAAAGGTGTTATTGTTGCGATGACCCTTGAAGAAGCGGAAGACGCTATCCGCGACATGCTGGCAGGTAACGCGTTTGGCGAAGCCGGCAGCCGCGTAGTTATTGAAGAATTCCTAGACGGTGAAGAAGCGTCGTTCATTGTCATGGTAGACGGCAAAAACGTACTTCCTTTTGCCACCAGCCAAGACCACAAGCGTGCTGCTGACGGTGACAAAGGGCCGAACACAGGCGGAATGGGTGCATATTCTCCGGCTCCGGTTGTAACGCAGGACATTCACGACCGTATTATGCAAGAAGTGATTATGCCAACAGTTAACGGCATGGCTGCTGAAGGCAACGACTACGTTGGCTTTTTATATGCTGGCCTTATGATTATGGCTGATGGCACTCCAAAGGTAATCGAATACAACTGTCGCTTTGGCGATCCGGAAACCCAGCCAATCATGCTGCGCTTAAAGTCTGACTTGGTTCCACTTTGCCAAGCAGCGTGCAAAGGCGAACTTGCTGGTAAAACGATTGAGTTTGATGAGCGCGCGTCGGTAGGTGTTGTGCTTGCCGCTGGCGGCTATCCAGGCAGCTATGATAAAGGCGACGTGATTACTGGTTTCGAAGAAGCCGCTAAGTTAGACGGAAAGGTTTTCCATGCAGGCACCGCCCTGCAAGATGGCGAAGTGGTAACCGCAGGTGGCCGCGTACTTTGCGCTACAGCTTTGGGTAACAACGTTACCGAAGCGCAGCAAAAAGCCTACGAGCTACTAAAAGCCATTCAGTTTAAAGATGTGTACTACCGCACTGATATCGCGCACCGTGCGATTGCGCGTGAAGCTGAAGCCAAGTAGCCGAAAGCCTCATAGAAAGTGCTAAATGAACGCAGCGTAATGCTGCGTTCTTACATAATTACGAAAAGCCAGGGTGTGAATTCTACGCCCCCCACTTTTACTCTTACCTACTCTTACCACTTACTTACCATGCTAACGTGCAGTAAACGCAGAAATCGTAGTTTCCCAGCTACATATCACTGCTTAACCTGATACTAACGCTCAACACAAAAGAAAACTCGCGCTCAGTACATAAGCAATAAGGTATTGAATTTCACATCGAGTCTGATTTGGTACTTGCCGATAGTACTGTATACATTATAAATCTTTAATTTACTGACCTTCTCCATATGTTGCAGCGCATACAAGAACCTGTATGGTATTAATATCAATCCGCATAGATGATTAACCACTTAGCGAGATTTAATAAGCTCAGGTAGTCTGCTTAAAAAGCGTATTATTTCATTCTAATAAAAGAGGTATCACCTGATGTCGAACACTAAACTTATTGCTGTGTTGCTTGTAGCAGTAGTGGCGAGTACCGCAGCGTGGTTCGCCTTTTTTGCCAAAGAATCTGCTCCAGACTTTACTGCTTATGCCGCAGGCCCTGACCGAAAAGCGGCATTTTTTGAGTATTTCACTCCTATTGTAGTCGAGGTGAACAAAGAGCTAGCCACCGATAGAGAGCAAATTCAAAGTTCTTGCGACGCGGATGAAGCAGACAATCTAGACCAGTTCCTGACAAAGTTTCGTGTTGACGATGCTGACCTTGAACAGGAGTCAGCCTGCGAGGTGTTGTTAAGGCGTGCCGACATTGTTCCTGCGTCGTTAGCAATTGCACAAGCAGCGAATGAAAGTGCATGGGGTACCTCTCGTTTTGCAAAATTAGGGAACAACTTTTTTGGTCAGTGGTGTTTCTCTAAGGGCTGCGGTATCGTTCCAAAATCGCGTGACACTAACAAAAATCATGAAGTTGCTGATTTCCGTTCGCCTGCCGACTCAGTAGAAAGCTACATGCTAAATTTAAACACCCACGATGCTTACAAACCATTGCGTAAAATTCGACAATCCTTACGTGAAGAAGACAAGGCTGTCACCGGGGTTGCGCTCAGCTATGGCTTAGGGAAGTATTCTGAGCGTGGCGATGAATATGGAAAAGAAATACGTGAGATGATCAGTTTTAATAAACTTGCAGTGCTGGACAAGTTAGATCTGAGTAAGCAGGAAGGCGAAGCCAATTAACTCAACCAGCTAGAGCGTGACGAGCTCTGTAGCACATTTATTTATCGCCAAATGGCATGGCTTTTAGTCAAGGTGAGTGATTGCAGGTTAAAAGGAGTGGCATTTCTGCGACTCCTTCCAATTACGCGCGGCAAGTCAATCAATTAAAGTAGCGACAAATTATGGTTCACTACTTTGTCAGCTTCACCTTTCCAAACACCGATGCATCTTTATACCCCAAGTTTTTATCGCCGTTTACTGGGGTGATCTCATGAGAGCCTAAAAAGTGCTCTCTGTCGCCACCATCCGCATCGCAATAGGCAAGCATAAAGCCCAGTGTCATACCTTCTTTTAAGGTGGCAGGCGAATTATCTTTTCCGTGTTGATAGCTATCATCAAATACACGTACCGCTGCTTCCCAATGAATCTTATGCGGCGCCGATATATCTCGCTGCCATTTGTTCTCTACGTGATCATTGTAGAGTTGTGGTACAGCCTCTCCTGCTTCATTTGGACCAATATCAACAACCTGATTATCTAACGCTAAGTGATAGGCAAACGCATTGTAGTTATTAAGGTGATCGCCACCAGAGGCATCAGCATCAATAAAAATTTCTAAACAGTCATCATCCCAATAACGTTCAAGGGGATTGGCATAGGTATCTGAGAGGTGATCGTCTTGTATTTCTGCCAACAGATACAGCGCATCCTTGTTCCATCGCAGTTTATATCGACCAGAAAAATCACCGGACTCAGGAGCCGAGCCCCACATAAGCGACGTCATTTCATGCCAATCGCCCCCTTTCCATGCAGCGTCATTGGCTACACCATCTATAACAGGTGGCGTTGATGAAAAAAGTACGCTGTCAGACTTAGCTTGTGCCGTGGGCACAGACACAGCCACAAGCAGTGCCGAGGTTAGTACTGCCCCTAAATGTTTTGCACTTTTCAATTGGATACGCTCTTTGTTTGCTTATTTGTATTTTAAACTACCATGTTTTGACCCCATCCGCGCTTGAAAATAGCACCGAACACCTCCTTCTTTTTTAGAAGCATTACCAATTTGCAACGGTAATTGGTATAAAAAGGACATTCGTTCCCTCACTACCGTGGCTATGTCATTTCAAAACGCGTGCTATCACATCCTTGCGCCTGCCAGCGAGGCTCACGAGTACAAAAAGCTCAGCAAAATATTTGATGTATTTCTTATCGCGTTAATTATCGTAAATGTTGTCGCTATGATGCTGGAAACAGTGCCGGGTATCCCTGCCATTTGGCAGTACGAACTTCATATAATCGAAGTGGTTTCAGTACTGATATTTACCGTTGAGTACTTTCTTCGTTTATACGGCAGCGCATCGGCCCCAAACCGTCCTAATCACGAACGTACAACGACATGGCAAAAGCGCTGGACCTATTTGAAAAGCCCCATGGCGCTCGTCGACCTAATGGCAATTCTGCCTTTTTACTTAAGCGTTTTCGTGGCGTTCGATTTACGTATTTTGCGAATATTTCGGGTAATGCGAATTCTAAAAATTGGGCGCTATTCGCGCTCTATGCAAACTCTCGTTACCGTATTGCGCAACGAGTCTCACAGCCTTATTGCGGCGTTAAGCGTACTTTTGTTGTTCACGATTATCGCCGCCACCTGTATTTATTACATTGAACATGCTGCTCAGCCCGATGTTTTTAGCAGTATTCCCGCTTCATTGTGGTGGGCACTCGTCACGCTGACCACGGTGGGCTATGGTGACGCCGTTCCTATAACTGCATTGGGTAAAATATTTGGCGGCCTCATAACTATAATGGGTATCTGTTTTTACGCCCTACCAGCGGGTATTTTATCTTCTAGCTACACGTCGCAGATGCAGCTAAAACGCGATAGGTTTAAAGACACAGTAAGAAGCGTTTTGGACGACGGAAAGTTGAGTGAGCACGATGTGCACCACCTAGAACATGTTCGCGCACTTCTTGATTTAGATGAAGAGGAGGCAAAGCTAATTGTGCGCCTATTGCAGCACCATCACAAACGGCTAGATGATTGATTACACGCAGGCTGGAGCGAAAGCAACTCCCAAGAATCGAGTGGTATGCGCTTATACCTCCCCTTGATTCTTAGCTCACATCAGCTTATAACTAGTACCCGTCATTTCCAAAAAGAATTCCTATGTCTGTCAAACACCCTATTATTGCTATAACAGGTTCTTCTGGCGCGGGTACTACTACCACGACCAACGCTATACGCCATATTTTCAGGAACTTAAGTGTTAATGCTGCGGTTGTAGGAGGCGATAGTTTTCACCGTTTTACCCGCCCGGAAATGGAAGTGGAAATTCGCAAAGCCCAAGAGCAAGGCAGGCATATCAGCTACTTTGGCCCTAAAGCCAACGACTTTGAGCTACTGGAATCCCTGTTTAGGGAATACGGCAGCTCGGGTACAGGACAGTTTAGACAATACCTTCACACATTCGATGAAGCCGTGCCTTTTAATCAAATGCCCGGCACCTTTACACCTTGGCAAGATTTACCCAAAAACACTGACTTGCTGTTCTATGAAGGTTTACATGGCGGTGTAAAAACGGAAGAAAATGACGTAGCAAAACATGTAGATTTACTGGTCGGCATGGTGCCGATCGTAAACTTAGAATGGATCCAAAAGATTGTACGCGACACCACTGACCGAGGACATTCTCGTGAAGCGGTAATGAGCAGCATAGTGCGAGGACTGGACGACTATTTCCACTACATCACGCCACAATTTTCACGCACCCACGTTAACTTCCAGCGCGTACCAACCGTTGATACCTCCAACCCCTTCAGTGCACGGGAAATTCCAACCCAAGATGAAAGCTTTGTGGTTGTGCGCTTTAGACGGGAAATGAAGACTGTGGACTACCCCTACCTACTTCAAATGATCGACGGCGCGTTTATGTCTCGCATCAACACCTTGGTTGTACCCGGCGGAAAGATGGGCTTAGCCATGGAGCTCATTTTAACTCCGCTCCTTGAAGACATCTTAAATAAAAAGCGCAGAGCTGGTCATCAGATGGATTGGTTGAGCAGCGACGAGTAAGCCCAATATACATCGCTTCTATAGGCATGTATTTAAAACAGTAAGTCGTAATGGCTCATGCCCTGCGTCAATCTAGGTTCTATTCGGAAACTTTCTTGATTTAGTTTCTTGATTTAGTTTCTCGACCTAGTTTTTGACACAGTAGGCTCCTATTATGACCACAATTAAAAGCCAACAAATTTGGGTAGACCAGCAAAACCTTGCCAACACTAACGTTGTTTCCCGCGATATAAACATCAGCGACTTACAGCAAGACGAAGTATTGCTTGAGACAGACAGCTTTGGCTTTTCTGCCAACAACATCACCTATGCTGCACTGGGTTTTAAAATGGGCTATTGGGGCTTTTTCCCTGCAAAGAGTGATAATGACGTTGATGAAGCACATGGCTACGGTATTGTGCCCGTTTGGGGCTTTGCTACCGTTAAGGCGTCTTGTCATAGCGATATCAAAGTAGGTGAAAAGGTGTTCGGCTACCTGCCTATGGCTAGCCATTGGGTGATAAAAGCTGGAAAAGTTGCCCCTCACGGCTTTTCAGACATCCACGAAAAACGGAAAAGCATTAGCCCTGTTTACGATCAATATCTTCGCTGTGCCGCCGACCCCGGCTACGACAAAAACCGCGAAGCATGGCAGCTTAATTTTAGACCCCTTTATATGACTTCGTTTGTTCTCGATGACTATGTGGCAGAGAAAGCAAACAATGAAACCTTACTGTTGTCGAGCGCTTCAAGTAAAACCGCATTGGGTACAGCGCAACTACTTAAAGACCAGAAGGCCTCTCGAAACGCAAGCTATAAGGTGGTTGGGCTAACCTCGAAACAAAACGTGGATTTGGTAAAAGCGACCGGCTGCTACGATGAAGTGTATAGTTATGACGAACTCTCAGCCCTAAGTAGCGAAGGCAATAGCAGTAAAAGCAGCGATGCGCGCTACTGGCTGCTTGATTTCGCTGCCAACGGTACGTTGATTAATGACCTTACCAAGCAGCTTGGCGACAGCCTGAGCGACGTTACACTCATTGGTGCGACAGATTGGAAAGCCCGAGAGAAGCCCAACCCCAAACTGCTCAATGCAGAGATATTCTTCGCGCCAGCTCGCGTGAAACTGCGCCAACATGAATGGGGGCACGAGGCCTTTTTGGCAAAATACGCCAGTGCATGGAAACGCTTCGCAGAGAAAATGAGCGATCAGTTTTATGAGCAATCGCACCGCGGAGCTGATGCTATAACGCAGTTATATTTAGAAACGCTTAATGGCTCGGCGCAAACAAAAGCCCTTAACGTCGTCACTTTTGATTAGCGCCCCTTTAGGATTACAACTTGAACTGCTGGTGTGTTGTTGCACTGCCTACGTTTTTCAAAGCTTGTAATCAACGGGCAGTTCTCAGTAAGTTTAGGGAGGAGAAATGCTTAACGGCCTCCTTTTCTCTAAAGCTTGCGGAGTCTTTGCTGGCTCTTTACTGGGTCTTTACTAAATCTTGCTGTACATAAAAGAGCAACAGACCTAGACACTATTTGTAACAAACATCCCCTGCCTTTTACGATTTTCTCGCTTTTGTATTTCACATCTTGTGGTTATAGTGAAACAAAAGTAAAACGAAAGGTATGAGTATGGGTCAGGAAACCTCTAAAATTCTCGTTGTTGATGATGACATGCGTCTGCGCAGCCTATTAGAGCGCTATTTGCTTGAGCAGGGCTATCAAGTTCGCAGTGCGGCTAACGCAGAACAAATGGACAGACTGCTAGAGCGCGAGAATTTTCACCTTATGGTTTTGGACCTTATGCTACCTGGTGAAGACGGCTTATCTATATGCCGCAGATTGCGCCATCAAGAAAACGACATGCCCATTATTATGCTTACTGCAAAAGGCGATGAAGTTGACCGCATTATCGGCCTTGAAATGGGTGCAGACGATTATTTGCCTAAGCCATTTAACCCCCGCGAGCTACTAGCACGCGCTAAAGCGGTGTTGCGCAGACGCAGCAGCGAAGTGCCGGGCGCGCCGTCTAAAGATGTGCAAACTGTGGAATTTGGCAATTACAAACTGAACCTTGCCACCCGAGAAATGACAGCAGGCGATACACCTTTAACCCTGACAAGCGGTGAGTTTGCAGTATTGAAATCGCTGGTTACTCACCCCCGCGAGCCTTTGTCGCGAGACAAGCTGATGAACCTAGCACGTGGTCGCGACTACAGCGCCTTAGAACGCAGTATTGACGTTCAGGTTTCGCGTTTACGAAGAATGCTTGAAGAAGACCCTGCCAACCCTCGCTATATTCAAACCGTATGGGGATTGGGCTACGTATTCGTGCCTGATGGCGAACAAGTTTAGCACCTATGACTGATACGGCGGGCTCTACCGTCTTGGCCAGTGCGCAAGCGAAGTATGTTTACTCATGACCCCTAATTATGCGTTTACCTACAGCCATTCCAAACACTGGCTTATGATTCAAAGCGACGGCATGTTATGCGTTTAATTCCCAAAAGTGCATTTGGCCAAACCGTCATGCTTATTGGCGTGCTCTTGCTTATTAATCAGATTGTGTCCTACATCTCTGTTACCTATTACTTTATTCAGCCCAGCTACCAACAAATTAACAGCTTATTGGCTACCCAAGTTAAATCTGTGCTCGCCAACGATTTGTTAGTGACTAACCAAGAAACTCGCGACCGCTATTTTCAAAAAACCCAGGTACAGGTCTTTGACGAAAGCGTTGCCAAACAGAATGGATTAGAGAGCGCGGTATACTATAGCTATATTTCTTCTCAGGTTAGCGAGCAGCTCCGGCAGCTTGCAGATGTGCGCATTAGCACCACCACGCAGGCCAGTGACGAAAATGCGCCATACATTGTGTGGATATCCCTGAACCGCTACCCAGATACGTGGATCTCTATTCCTATTTCAGGACTTAACGAAGCAAATATATCCCCTCTGACTATGTACTTAATGGTAATTGGCATATTGAGTGTGGCCGGGGGCTGGTTGTTTGTAAGACGCATGACTCGCCCGTTGTCAGCCCTGCAAAAAGCTGCAATAGCGGTGGGTAAAGGCGAGCACCCGGCGCCGCTTCGCGAACAAGGCAGCACCGAAATGATTCAGGTTACCCGGGCGTTTAACCGCATGAATCAAGGTATTAAGCAGCTTGAGAATGACCGAAATATCATGACAGCAGGTATTTCTCACGACTTGCGCACACCGCTTACCCGTATTCGCCTTGCCTCAGAAATGCTGCCAGAAGATCAAGACTGGATTAAAGATGGCATTGTAAATGACATAGAAGAC
>NZ_JAFLMX010000109.1:0-1192 GCF_017849675.1 Alteromonas sp. AO-Serp | reverse complement strand
CATTGCAACAAGACCAAAGAGAAACCCGCCACCCACAAAGCATTCTTAAAGACATTACACGCCATGTTACCTTCAAATTGCCGACCCATTATCGTTACCGATGCAGGGTATAAATCGCCTTGGTTCAGAGAGGTACTAGCGCTAAGGTGGGATATTGTTGGACGAGTTCGCAAACCGCATTTTTACTCGCTTGATAGCGGCAATACGTGGCAATGTATTCGTCACCTTTATGACCAAGCAACCTGTCGACCAAAGCGTTTTGATAACAGCCAAATAGTAAGGAGCAACCCCTTTGCTTGTACGCTAGTTCTGTTAAAACAGAAATCTAAAGGACGTCATGCATCAAATCCAGATGGTACACACAAAGCCTCAAAGCGCTCAAAAGTGCATGCGCAAGGGGCGAAAGACCCATGGCTATTAGCGACATCACTGGCGTCTCACCGAAGCTTATCGAAACAGGTCGTTGCTATTTATCGCCAGCGCATGCAGATTGAAGAAGGGTTTAGAGACATGAAAAGCACGAAGTTCGGGCTTGGCTACGAGCAGAATAAAAGTGTGAAAAAGCAACGGTTAACAATACTGGTATTGTTGACGACGTTAGCGTCACTCGTAGCTATATTACTGGGTATGGTACTCGTCTCATCGAATAAGCATCGGCGCTTCCAAGCCAATACTGAAACCAGGTGCGTGTTGTCATTCCATTACCTTGGACTCAGGGCTGTCGCTTGTCGAATACGATTTACTATGCGACAGTGGAAAGCTGCACTCAAATGGTACAGCTCCATAGTCGACGAGGCCTGGGCTGGGCACTCATGAAATTAAATTCGTGGGGATCCCTCAGGGTCAGAGTACATTTATTTCTATTCAGTCTCTGGGGTGGCATTTGATGTGCTCTCTAGTTGCAAGCTTATTGCCTCAGAAAGCCCGGAATAACGCTTATCCACCCGTTGAACCATGTGGGTAAATGTTGCGTTGTCAGAAATGATTAAGCAGCCGTCTTTAGCACGGGTTAACCCTGTGTACACTAGGCCTCGATGAAATAAATTGGCGGCTTTCTCGCTATCAGGCTTAGGTAAAATAAGTACGACATGGTTAAACTCAGAGCCTTGAGATTTATGTATGGTCATGGCATACACAGTTTCAAACTGCGGTACTCTTGATAGCGATATGCTGCGCAACGCTTGTTTTTGCG
>NZ_JAFLMX010000245.1:0-17449 GCF_017849675.1 Alteromonas sp. AO-Serp | reverse complement strand
CTCTTCTTCAAAATCAGCAAAGTTCAGGAAGCCGTCTTGGGCGTTGAAATAGCTGTAAGGTTGACCATTTGCCTGTAAAACATCGGTGGTAAACTGATCGGCAATGTTAGCCATACCGCCCCCCCAAACTTGAGGACCCGCAAGCTGTAACATGGTGGGATCAGAGAATGCATCAAGGCCGCTACTGCCGGTAAAGTAAATACCATCAGTGCTCATTTCGAATTGACGTGAACCTAATTGCCCTTCGCCGAGCGCACCAGAACGCGCTAAACCAGCGTATGATTCACCACGCAAGTCACGTTTGTTCGACTCACTGTCCGCCACGTCTAAAGTAAGAGACCACTCATCGGTTATGTCGTATTTGATATTTAAACCGAAGGTTTGAAGCTCGCCATCTTTTTGCGCGGGATCTGTACGCAGTACTGGATTCGCGTTAACTTGCGTGCCCGAGTTGTTAATGCCTGTACCACTTACATTTGCCGCAGCGAAGGGTTCGATGAAACCGCGAATAACACCTGAGTCGGAATAATCAATATCTAGCGCATCAAAAACAATGTCTAGTCTATCGGTGGGACGCCATTGAAGAATGGCTGAAATCGTGTCGCGTTCTAGCACGCGGCTAATGGCCTGAGTGTCTAAACCAAACGGAAGCACCTGACCATCGTCATTCTCACCATAACCCCAAACACCGTATTTTCTCTCGTTTCTGGGGGACTCCGTTGATGCAATGGCAAGTGCGAGACCTACCGTGTCATCTGCAAACTTTTCTACAAAGGAAAGGGCAAAACGGTTGCCGCTATTGTCGAACTCTGGATTATCTGAATCGTTGCCACCAAGTTCGTAGACCCCAGTGACGGTAAGGGTTTCCTGGGCTGCTAGAGGGCGTACTGTTTGCAAGTCTACTGTACCGCCAATACCTTGGACAATAAGCGACGCGTCAGAGGTTTTGTAAATTGTGGCGCCTGTCATGATTTCAGCAGGGTATAAGTCGTACTCTACGCCACGGTTATCGCCAATACCGATAAGCTCTCGTCCGTTCAGCGAGGTGCCGGTAAAGTCTTCTTTGAAGCCACGTACCGAAATACCCGACGTTCGTCCGCCTACGCGCTCACCTGATAGGCCTGGCAAGCGGGCAAGTGATTCTGCGATTGAAGAGTCTGGAAGCTTACCGATGTCTTCTGCGGAAATGGCCTCAACAATGGAATCGTTGTCCATTTTCACCGCTTGGGCGCGCATCAAAGAGCCTCGAATACCCGAAACTTGAATAATTTCTACTTGTTCGTCGTCTGGTGTGTCTTGTGCTACTACTGAACCGCTGTTAAGGGCGGCGGTAATTGAAATAGCGATTAACGCAGGTTTAAACGTACTGGTGTGCTTCATGAGTCATACCTTGCTGAGTGTGTTAAACAAAGGTTTTATTATTTACAACGTTTTAACAATAGTAGTTGTTTTACTCATACGCAAGTGTTTTCTTAATTGTTTAAGAAAGGTGTTTTCAAATACAGGTGATAATCGGCTATTTGTGGCTAGCAAGAATGCTTAATGCTTTTTCTTGCTACCTCTAGATAGTATCGAGAAAGTTTGGATAACGCCGATTGAAATCTGGCAAAGGGCAGAAGGGGGAGTGGCAAATTTTTTAGAGAATGAGAAGCGGACAATAAATGCTATAGCCCGCAACAGATATGAGGTTCAGAGACCGCTTATTTTAGTTAGGTTACTTGACGTTGGGATTTAGTCCCAAACCAGTTCTTTAAAGTGCTTGCGACACATTGATTCATAGGTGTCGTTGCCGCCAATTTGTACTTGATCACCATTTTTTACTGCATTGCCATTTTCGTCTAAACGCACCACGAAACTTGCTTTTTTGCCGCAATGGCAAACGGTTTTTAGTTCAGATAGCTTATCTGCCCAAGCTAGCAAATAGTGGCTTCCTTCAAAGGTTTCACCTAAAAAGTCGGTACGCAGGCCGTAGGCTAGTACCGGCACATCAAGTTCATCAACTACGTCCACGAGCTGCTTTACTTGTGCCTTTGTTAAGAACTGTGCTTCGTCAATAAAAATGCAGTCGGGCTTTAATGCTTCGCAGTCTTTGCTTATTGAGGCAAACAAGTCATCGCCTTTTGCGTATAGCTTGGCATCTGCTTGTAAGCCGATACGAGAAGTGACTTTCCCAACGCCGAATCGATCATCAAGCGCTGCGGTATAAATCACTGAATGCATACCGCGCTCACGGTAGTTATAAGCTGATTGGAGGAGTGATGTGGACTTCCCTGCGTTCATTGCAGAGTAATAAAAATAAAGTTGAGCCATGGTTATTAGTAGTTTTCGTTATACCAAGAAATAAGGTCGTTGGCGTTCATTGGTCTAGCGAAGTAAAAGCCTTGCAAATAGTCGGTTCCAAGCTGGGACAAATGTTGCCTTTGCTGCTCAGTTTCGATGCCCGCTGCAATGATTTTACAGCCAAACTCTCTAGCCATTAAAAATGTTGCTCTTGTTATGGTATCACTCTCTTCAGAGCTATTCTGTATAAAAGAGCGATCAATTTTAATAAAATTGAACGGCGCTGCTCTCACTTTATTTCGTTTTACAACGTTTCATTAAACACGCCAATAGAGCCTCTTTGCTTATGCTTTTGATCATACATAGTCAGGTCTGCCTGTTAAATTAAATCAACAGCACTGTCGCCATGGACGGGGAACATAGCGATGGCGTTAGATGCATCGAGCTTTTCGTTTGACGCTATGAGTAGTTTGTTTACTTTAACTGTTTCACTACGCTCAATACGCATTTGTTCCATCAAACTATTGTTCTTAGCTTTAAGGTGTAATGTACTGATGAAAAAGCGATGGTAGCGAAAAGCACTGGCGAAAATATCAAACCAAAAAACCAAGCCAAGCACACCTAGTATAAAAAATTTCCCGCTAGCATCAATTGTTGAAGGGGAGTCGCTTTCAAAGAAAAATACCAGACCAGAAAAGGCAAATATCGTCATCAAGAAGCCGACAAAGCTATTGCCAATTAGCATGTCGGTGGTGTCTCGTTCTATTTCAGTTTGTGATATTGATTCTTGAAACGTGATCAACCGGATAAGGCCTTAATCACATTCTGACTCAAAACTAATGCATTACTTCAAAAGAAAATTTAGTCGTACAGAATAGAGCGAAACGTACAAAATTAAGTATACTAAATGATTGTAGTATAGGCTAAATATAGATAAAACTTTAGTATATAAACGTTAAATAAGACGCTGCGCAAGAGTAAAAACTCTTCACAGGATGTTTACAATGTTGTTTATTTGTTATAAATTCTTAATCGATTAAGTTTGGATCGTGTTGCCGCCTCCCTACGTTAAAGGGGCAGAGGCTACCTTGGATTTAACAAATTCAACACATTGTCGGAGAAAAAATGAACAAAAATCACACACTCAACGCTTTGACCCTAGCGATTTGCGCCGCTTTTTCGGGATCGGTTATCGCACAGGAATCATCAACAGCTGATGCTGACGCAAAGTCGAAAGAAAAATTCGAACAGATTGTGGTTACCGCTGCACCGGGTGGTGCAACGATGCAAGAAGCTAGTGTTTCTGTAAGTGCATTCGATGAAGACGATATTCTTAAACTAGCTCCTCGTTCTACCGCTGAGGTATTTCGCGCGTTACCTGGTATTCGTGCTGAATCATCTGGTGGTGGCGGTAATGCAAACATAACTATTCGTGGTATTCCACTTGCTACAGGTGGCTCCAAGTTCTTGCAACTACATGAAGATGGCCTACCTGTGTTGGAATACGGTGACATCAACTTCGGTAATGCAGACAACTTCTTACGCTACGACTGGTCTGTAGCTAATGTAGAAGCTGTACGTGGTGGTTCAGCGTCGACGTTTGCAAGTAACTCGCCAGGTGGTGTAATTAATTTAATCAGCAACACGGGCGAAGTAGGTGGCGGTGCCATTGGAACGTCATTTGGCGTCGATTACGAAGAGTTTCGTTTAGATTTTCGCTATGGCGGTGAAATTAGCGACGACCTTTACTACCACATTGCTGGCTTTGCCCGTGGTGGAGAGGGCCCGCGAGAAACAGGCTACAACGGCGATCAAGGTGGTCAAGTTAAGTTCAATATCACCAAAATGCTAGATAACGGTCACATCCGTTTCTTCTATAAAAACCTTGATGACAAAGTATCAACATACCTTCCTTCTCCGGTATTGGTGAAAGGCGATGGTGAATATGGCCCGGTACCTGGTTACGATGCCAGCTCACAGGCATTAAACTCAGCTTACAACACAAACATTTCTACTTTTGACAGCTATGGTAACCCAGAGAATCGCGACGTCCGCGATGGCATCGAATCAAAAGTAAACTCATTTGGCGTTGAAGTTGACCTCGAAGTGGCTGAAAACTTGTTCTTATTAAACAAGTTCCGTATTTCAGATATCTCAGGTGGTTTTATTGCTCCATTTACTGATGGATTTCCAGCGGGCCCTGGCGATGTATCGAATTTCGCTTCTGCACTTTGTGCCGGCGCTACTGACGGTGACGGAAATGCACTGAATTGCGACAGCACAAGTGTTGTGCTCGCGAACGGACCTGGCGCTGGTGAAGTGTACACAGGACAAGCATTTACAAACCTTCAGTTCGACACTCGAATCAACGATTTGGGTAACATGATCAACGATTTCAGTTTACGTAAAGAATTTGATAACGGTATCGACCTCACTGTAGGTTATTACTACTCAAACCAGGACATCGCCACAAGCTGGTCAAGCTGGCAGACATTTATTCAGACCCTAGACGGTGACAATTCGCAGCTTCTGACAATTACCGATGGCGATGGTGTGGAACTTGTTTCAAACGGTTTACTGTCGCCAAGCTTCCTTTCGTGGGAGTGGGACTTAAACTATGTAACAAAAGCGCCGTACATGAACGTTGGTTTTGAATTGTCTGATAACATTCTTATTGATGCATCGGTACGTCATGACACGACCGAAGCTTCAGGTGAACTCATCAGCTCATGTTGCGGCGGAAATGCTGACTTCGACCTAAACGGTAACGGAACTATTGAGCAAATTGAAGATGCTTCAGCAATCAACAGCGGCTTCATTAGCGGTGGTGTCATCAACTTAAATCGCGCCAGTGCGTCTTCTCAAATTGTTGATTACAGCGCGAATAATACGTCTTATTCAATCGGTGGTTCGTACCTGCTAAGCGATAGCCAGACGTTCTTCGCTCGTTACTCTAAAGGTGGCCGTGCCATTGCTGACCGCCTACTTCAAATTGGCGGTACGTTGAACGCGGATGGTAGCCTAACAAGCACAACTTCAGGTTACGACACAACCAAGCAGTTCGAAATTGGTTACAAGTACGGTACTAAAGACCTAATGGTTAACGCAACCTTGTTTGATACTGTTACTGAAGATACGCAAGCAGAAGTAACAAGTGGTCTAACTTTCATGCGTGAATACGAAGCAACTGGTCTTGAGCTAGAAGGTCGTTGGAATGCAACTGACAATTTTGTGATGTCAGGTAACTTAACATGGACAGATGCTGAAATCAGTAAAGATGTTAATGACCAATCGCTCGTAGGAAATACGCCTCGACGTCAAGCTGATTTGATCTGGACTATTACACCTGAGTATGTCACTGACAATTGGTCAGTTGGTGCTTCGCTGCAAGGTTCGACAGAGTACTACGTACAAGATAATAATGACCTGAAACAAGAAGGCTATAACCTTGTAAACTTATTCGCTACGTATTGGGTTAATGACCAGTTTTCAGTGTCGTTAAACATGAACAATGCTACAGACGAATTTGTAGTAACTGAAGTAGAAGGAACACCTTTTGGAGAGATTTCAACAGGTGATTATGTCCGCGGAAGACCGCTAAATGGTCGTACTACGGTACTGTCGCTTAAATATATGTTCGACTAACGAGCAAATATCTAGTGCGAAGGTACTAGTTATTGTTCAATTAACGCCCGCAATTGATGCGGGCGTTTTCTATTTATTCACTCTCCGCGGCTTTGAGTAGCTGAAGCTGCTTGGCGATTGCTGCAGAAAGTTGGTCAATTAAGTGGCTATGTTTCTTATGAATAACGTGTACCAATTCGTGTTCCACTAGAGGTATATACTCAATTCCAGATTGATCGAAAATGGCTTCTTCAGAATAGTCACTCGGTAAAATAGCGTAGTCAAATCGCCCGTTGAGCAGTAAATTTATGACGTGGTGAAAGTCATCAAATTCAAAGATGTTAGCATTTAACTCGCCAGGTTTGGTGTGCGTATTGAAGAAAAATCGGGTAGTGACGGCTATTGCCTTATCTGGTTGTTGAATTATGCTTTTATTGCACTCAGCTCCCCGTATACACAATAGAAATGAGGTACCATGAGACAGTGCTGGAGGAACAATTACAATGTTATTGTCAGGCTGAGACACTACGTCATAGCGAGTAATATCTGCATCTGTCATTCCTTCATTCAAAAGCCGTAAGCCTCTTTCCCCACCCACTTTTTCGAATGTAACCTCAATGCCGATATCTTGATACGCACGTGCTATTAGGGGTTTATAGAAGCTACTTACTCGAGGATGAGTTAATTCTCCAATGACGAAGTTAGTATCATCGTGCTGGGCACTGGCGTTTGAATTGAATAGCAGCGACGAGATAAAGAGAATAAAAAATGTTGAAATGGTTTGAATGCCAATAAAGCGCATCGTTTTCACTTTACAAATCCTTGTTTAAGAAAACCACGATAAGCTAAGGGTAGAGTACGAACGAAACAATAGAAAGGTAATTTAACGGTCAAATAAAAAGCCCCATCTCAAGGATGGGGCTTCGTTAATCAAGTTACTGCAATTATGACAGTTTACGCAGCGTTTTGACCGCCATCAATCGCTTTAAGCGTTTGAGACGCTGGAACAAGTTCCATATCGAACGTGTATTCGTCTACACGAACTGCTAGCTTGCGTTTTTCGTTATAGTCGTGAAGCTTAGCGGCTTCATCAGCCGTTACTACGCCTTTTTCTTGAAGCTTGTTAAGTGCATGTTCAAAAGAAATGAACGGCACTACAGGCTCTTTGCGAAGTGCTTTTTGCACTTTACCAAGAAGGTGAGCTACCGCGTGCTTCGCTTTGAACGCTTGCTCGTTGATGTCGTTGCCATCTCCCGGCGTAACGCGAACAAGGTGAGTAAGCTGCTCTTTCACGCTGTTATCTTGCATAGACGCAATAGAAAGCTCACGCACTAGGTCGTCGCTAATACCCGCAACACTATTGGTGTAGGTGTTCGTAAGAAGACGCATTAAGCCACGTGTCGCCGTATTCGGGAAATTGTTGATAAAGTTAACAATTGCCTGATCAGCTTGTTGTAAAGACCACTGCATAGCGTATTCGAAATACGGTAGCGCAAGTTTTCTGTCTTCAATGCGCTGCTCGTAGAAACGAATCGCTGCCATTGCACCGTATAGGTAGCTCATTACGTCACCTAGACGTGCTGATAAAAGCTCAGCTTTCTTAAGGTCACCGCCTAGTACCGCAAGTGACAAGTCAGCAAGTGGTGCTAGTTTTGCAGAGATGCTGTTTACACGCTTCTCATACTTGCGAACTTCTGGTAAAGCAGACTCGCTCTCGCGTAGGAAAGGAAGGTAGCCTTTACCTAGGCTGCGGAATGCATTTTTAACGCTGAAGCCAACTGTTTTACGAAGTACTTTGTTGAACTCTGCATCCGCAGAACTTTCGTTGCTGTGGATTAGGTCAACCATGTCTTTCAAGTACGGGTGACAACGCATTGCACCTTGGCCAAAGATCATCAGGTTACGGGTAAGAATGTTTGCACCTTCTACCGTAATCGCGATAGGAAGCGCAGAGTAACCGCCCGCTAATGTATTCTGAGGACCACGTTGAATTGCTTTACCTGCCTGAATGTCCATAGCAGAGTTCATCACATCACGACCTAGTTCAGTCATGTGATACTTAGCAATAGCGGTGACTACTGATGGCTTCACGCCTAAGCCTAGACCTTCAGTTGTAAGAACACGCATCGCTTCAAGTAAGAACGTCTTACCCGCGATGTCTGCCATTTTCTCTTGAATACCTTCAAAGCGACCAATTGGAAGACCAAACTGCTCACGTACGAATGAATACTCAACCGTGCCTTTAAATGCTGATTGTGCAGTTGCTACGCCCATTGCTGGAAGTGAAATACCACGACCTGCACCTAGACAGCTAACTAGCATCTGCCAACCACGACCAATGTTCTTTTGACCACCAATGATGAAGTCCATAGGAATGAACACGTCTTGACCACGAGTAGTCCCGTTGTAGAAACGTACGCCCATTGGGTCGTGACGGTTACCAAGTTCAACACCTGGGTGAGACTTAGGTAGAAGGGCACAGGTAATGCCAAGCTCTAGTTTGTCGCCAAGTAGTTGGTCTGGATCGAATACTTTAAACGCAAGACCTAGTACGGTCGCAATTGGTGCAAGTGTAATGTAGCGCTTGTCCCAGCTTACGCGTAAACCAAGCACTTCTTCACCGTTGAATTCGCCTTTAGTCACGATAGCCGCGTCAGGAATAGCACCTGCGTCAGAACCTGCTTCAGGGCTGGTAAGCGCGAAGCACGGAATATCGCGACCGTCTGCTAGACGAGGTAGCCAGTAATCTTGCTGCTCGGTCGTACCGTAGTGCATAAGAAGCTCGCCTGGACCTAATGAGTTAGGAACCATTACGGTTACTGCAATTGCACCGCTTTTCGCTGCGATAGTGGCAACGATAGTAGAGTTTGCATACGGGCTGAACTCAAGACCACCAAATTTCTTTGGAATGATCATAGAGAAGAAGCGGTTCTTACCTAGGAAGTCTAAAACGTCCTGAGGAATGTGCTTGCCGTTGCCTAGTTCAAAATCATCGATCATGTTCAGCAACTCGGTTACTGGACCGTCCATGAATGCTTGTTCTTCTGCGCTCAGTTTTGCCTGAGGGATATCGCGTAGCGCCTGCATGTCAGGCTTACCCTGATAAATAGAAGATTCAATCCACACGTCGCCTGCATCTAAGGCTTCTTGCTCTGTGATTGAAATTGGGGGTAATACTTTCTTTAAGCTAGTTCTGATACTCATAATAACTCATCCGCTCATCTGACCAGTTGTTTAGGTTAATACTACACCTAATTTAAAAAAGATCAAATTTTGTAAAAATTATCAAATAATCATGTGGTTATATAAACTATCTGCGTCTTTTTTATACGAAAGTGTGATGCAAGGGATTAACATTGCTGATATTTAATGGTCAAAAAACGCTCTGGTTGTTGTGTCAACTTGATGTAGAACCACTATATCTGCGGTAACACGCCGCGATTACGAACATTTTACCTCTCGCTGTGTGGGAAATTATCTATGCGGACTGGTATAAACCCTGCTTTTTCGTGCAGCTGTCAGTTAACTGTATTCATCTAAACTCTGTTTGTTCGTTTTAATCAGAGGCATTGTCTTTTATAGTGAGCGCTCTTTAACATGGAGAAGTAATTTAAATGCGCCGTCTTTCATCATTTTTCGCTAAGTTCCTTATTGGAAGTGCAGCTATAATAAGCTTGGGTTTTTCTGGACTAGCATCAGCCAACGGATATGCAGTGGCAAATATTGGCTTTGGCAATGTAGATACTGAAATAGATAATGAGTCTGATATTAGCTATTCAGCTGCATTAGGCTATCAAGTTCACCGTCAGTGGTATGTAGAAGGTGGCTATATCTCTTTTATTGATACAGATAACGACGAGCAATCAATCTCATCTAAAGGCCCTTATTTGGCGTTACTAGGTAAAGCGAGTAGCCAGAAAGGTGAGCTGTATTACAAATTAGGCGTGGCAAGCGTTGACATCGAGCACGCGTCGATAGATAGCTCTACCTGTGGCCCAGAAGCCGCTGTGTGTGGATACGATGACACAATTATCGCAGGGTTAGCCGGGCTAGGCTTTGATTACTACTTAGGCTTACAGTCGATGGTACGCGTGGAATACACCTACTTTGGTGGCAAAGATGATTTTTCTGCGCATATTGTAAATTTAGGTTTTCGCTACAACTTTTAGGTTGTAGTTATTAACTCGCATAGTCGTTTTAAATATAGGCCCTAGATAAATCCAAAAATCGTTTGATTGTGTAAAAATAGATAAATTCTCAACAATGGATTTACAATGAAAAACGAATTAGACAGCAAGTTCTTACTTCAGGTTTTCGACAAGATCCGCCAGCATGGCGCGAAAGAAGATGAACAGTATAAGCTTAATGGGATCACTGCGTTTACAGATCACGATGGCTATACGCTTTACATTGAAGACGTTAATGTGAAGCTGCAGTTCGGCTTTCACAATCAATACCATTTTGACTATGACTCAAAAGAGCAATATGAATCGTTTGAGAAAAAGTTGAAGCAAATCGATAAAGAATATTAGTGACCTGATTTCAGTTTGTATTGATAACAAGCAATATGTTTCTTAAGCAGAGAAAGCAAGTATGGGCTCTCTCTGCTTAAGCGCTTCTATTTATCGCAAGGGCACTGTGGGCTGTCTGTCTCAATTAGCCCCACCAAAAACCTTCTGCTACAATGCCGCCCACTTCGTTTCAAAGGATACAGACATTGGCGGCGGCAATTAAAGCTCCTAAATTTAAACTAGCATTTTTAGGCCCTAAATTTTGGCCTGTATGGTTAGGTGTTTTCGTTCTTTATACGATTACATGGTTGCCTTTACCCGTGATACGCGCTATCGGTGGCGGTACCGGTAAACTTATCCCGTTAATTGTTCCTAAACGGGCAAAAGTCGCAAAGCGTAACTTGACGCTCTGGAACCCTACACTTTCCGCCAGTGAAGTAGAGGCGCTTTACAAAGAAAATGTGCGGCGTACAGGCATGGCACTATTTGAAACTGCTATGGGATGGTGGTGGCCTAGCTGGCGCGTAAAACGAGCCATTGAGATTGAAGGCACCGAGCATGTTGAAGCGGCCCTTGCAAATGGCAAAGGTGTCTTTGGTATGGCACTTCACAATATGAATCTGGAGTTTGCCTGTAGAGGTATTGGCTTCTTCCGTCCAAGCATCGCGTTTTATCGCAAACACAACAACCCTCTCGTTGATTACCTTCAGTATCATGGGCGAAACCGCTCGAACAAATACATGATTGATAAGCGCAACGCAAGAGCCTTACTTGCTGCACTTGACGATAAAGAACTTTGTTTGTATTTGCCCGACCAGGATTATGGCCCGAAACAAAGTATCTTTGTGCCATTTGGTGGGGTGAAAGATACCGCGACAACTACAGCAACGCTGATGTTTATTCGACGTAGTCACTCTGAGCCAATGATCATCACGTCGCAATACACCAAACGCGGTTACAAAATTAAAATCTATCCACCGCTTTCTCAGTTAGGCGATATGGAAGACGCTGAAGCACTAACATTACTGAATCAACATGTAGACGCTGCGGTTAAAGAACAGCCAGAAAGCTATTTGTGGATGCACAAGCGATTTAAAACCAGACCGGAAGGTAACCCTGAATCGCTGTATAAATCACTATAGCTGTGTATGAATAAACACCTAGCGATGAAAATTAGATAAATAGAATAATAGGCTTTCCGTTCGAAGGTAGACTAAAATAGAAGAATTATGATTAAGTTCATACACATAGCATAAGCTGATTTTCGATTAAAAGTGGCTACACATTGGTAAGGTATGGGACAGACAAGTTATTCAAGTTCATCGTTTTGGGCAAAGCAAATTGGCATAGCAGCAGTGCTTGTGATCATTGCTGGCGTACTCATTTACATGCTTCAAACAAAGGACCAAGAGCCTGTTCCTCAAGGGCAAGCGGAAGAAAAGTCTGTATCACGTGGGTTAAGTGAGTTCTATCGAGACTTCCGTATGTCTGCTACTGACCCAGCAGAAGATGAGCAAGGAGATTTTGTACTGGATATTGCGGGCGTTGATCCTAATTTAGACAACAAGCTTGCACAAATGTCTAGCCAAACACGTCCGGTTGAAAAGAATTGGACCGGCGAACATAAATACCGCACGTTCCAGGAAGGGAACACACTGCGCGAAGCTATTTCGCAATACGCTCAAGCTGAAGGCATGCAGGTGATATGGAACCTGGAGCAAGACTTTGTTATTAAGCACCAGTTTCAATTGGACAACACGGTTGCAGGATCGCTTGCTAAAATTGCCAGTGCCATAGACAGTAGTTTTGAAGGGCAAGTAAAAGCATATTTATGTGCAGAGCAACGCTCGCTGGTGGTGACTGCTCAAGAAACAGAATTTCTCACCACCAACTGTCGTTTGGTTAGAGGTTAAGCTTCATCGCCTAGCCGCTACACGTGCCAAATAGTGCATTCCAGTGAATGGTTACTTGTTCTCGTATGGCATCTAGTTCTTCGCTCTGATCTGCGTACTTGGTATCTGCTAACGTTAAATGGTGGTATTGCTCTCGTAGCTTTAAATACGCCTTTTGCAGTTTGTGCGCAGTGGCGACATCAATAATGTTGGTCTTGGCTGCGGCGTCAAAAATGCGAAGATTGTCAGGATATTCTGTCATGGCAGCCTGTGACTTTGCATTAGCGAGTACAAGATATTGAGCCATGAACTCGATATCGGTAATACCCCCTACACACTGCTTTAAGTCTACCTTGTCGTTGGCCTTTGAAAGCAAGTGCTCCCGCATTTTTAAACGCATTTTGCACACATCGTCAGCCAACGTTTTAGCGTTTCTAGAGCGAGTTAGTATGGAATTTCTTACCTGCGTGAAGTCATTCAAAAGGCGTGGGTCTCCGCAAATGGCTCTTGCACGAACCAGCGCTTGATGTTCCCAAGTCCATGCTTCTTCGGTCTGGTATTTCTCGAAACCATCGATATGGCAACATAACAATCCCGCATTGCCAGAAGGGCGTAGACGCAAGTCGGTTTCGTATAATTGTCCAAACAACGTCTTCGTATTGAGAAGATGCATGATGCGCTGCGCTAACTTAATGTAAAACTGTTGTGCTTCAATAGACTTCTTACCGTCTGTACTTATGCCGCGAGGGGCATTGTGCAAAAACACTAAATCTAAGTCTGAGCCGTAACCTAATTCATACCCGCCTAGTTTTCCATAGCCGATCACGGCAAATCCTTTGTCAGTTCCCTCTAGGTGTGCTGGAACGCCATAGCGCTGTTGCATTTGCATCCAGGCAGCATCTACTACGTTCTCCAATATCACTTCAGCTAGCACCGTAAGCTTATCGCTCACGTTGTTTATGGGTAGTGATTCACTGATGTCGCTGGCGGCTATACGAAGCTGTTGGCAAAGTTTGAACTGCCTCCATCCATCCATAAGCATTTCAATATCGTCTTGTTCAATACGAAGCATGATTTCACGCAGTTCCAACTGATATTCCTGTTTGCTGGTATGGATATCGGTATTTTGCTGACCTAGGTATAACGGCGTGAGTAATTCGTCTAATAGTAATGGAAAGCGCTTAATTTCTTGAGCTATCCAGTCGCTTCGTTCACATAGCCTTACTAACTGTTTTAATACATCCGGATTTTCAAGTAGTAAGTCAAGGTAAGTGGTTCGGCCAGTAATCGCTTCTATAACACCAAGTAAACGGTCGAGTACTTGTGGGATGTAGTTTGGATGTTGGTTGATGAACACATACAAAATTTCGGGAAGCAATTTATTTAACGTGTCTTCACCTTTTTGGCCTATGCGATAATTGCGTTGCTTATCCTTGAAGGCGACAAGAATAGAATATATGCCTTTAATATCGCTGGCAGACAGGTATTCGCCAAAGGTTTCAGTAAACTCATCCTCTTGCAATGCAAGACGCCACGCATCTTGGCAGGCACTGAAAAGCTGGTCTTCTTCTGAGTGCGTATCATGAGACTCTTCTACTAACTCGTTGAAATGGGCATGAATACGCGCCATTACAGTATCTAAATGCACTAAAAATTCACTGTAAGAATCAAAACCCATGACTTCAATAAGCGCAGCTTGTTGCCAAGGTAACTCAGGAAGAGTTTGGGTCTGACGATCTTGAGCTTGTTGAAGCGTGTGCTCTACTTTTCTTAGGAATAAATAGTCACTTTTTAGCTGTTGCGTTACATCGCGTTCGACTATATCGAGTTCAGTTAATGCGTCTAACGTGCGAAGTAATGACTTACTTTGTAATGCTGGCTCTCGTCCTCCGTGAATCAGCTGAAAACTTTGGGCAAAAAACTCCACTTCACGAATGCCACCTGCGCCGAGTTTTATATTGTTACTCAGTCTGCGTCTGCGTATTTCTGTGGCGATCAGCTTTTTCATGTTACGAAGGGCATCTAATGTGGTGAAATCTAAGTAACGACGGAAGGTAAACGGGTGCAAAATGCTCTTTAACCATTTCACATCTTGCGAATTATCATCGTTAATCACCCGCGCTTTTACCATGGCAAAGCGCTCCCAGTGTCGCCCCTGGTCTTGATAATAATCTTCAAGTGCCGCGAAATGCATCACAAGGGGGCCAGAATCGCCGAAGGGGCGTAAACGCATGTCAACGCGGTAGACTTGACCGTCATTAGTCACTTTGTTCAATGCTTGGATTAGTTTTTGCGCGAGTTTGGTAAAAAACTGCTGATGCTCAACGCTTTTTCGACCACCTTGGGTTTCGCCTTTTTCTGGGTACGTAAAAATTAAATCGATATCAGAAGAAAAGTTGAGTTCCTTTCCTCCTAATTTCCCCATACCCAAGATATACATGTGCATGTCTTGGTTATGGCTTTGCGGTTTTCCATAGCGCGCAGCTAAATGTTGATAAAGCCAGTGGTACGCACCGTTAATAAGTACATCAGCTAATGCTGAAACCTGCATAAGTGATATTTCGATGGGTTGCTTGTTCAAAACGTCGAGGAAAGTAATCCGCGCCATCTCTTTATTTCTAAATTCCCTCAACACTTGCAGTAAGTCATTTTCGCTAGCAACGGTGTGCAATTCATTGTCTAGGTTTGCGAGATAGTCAGATGACATGGTATTGCTAAGAGATTGAAGCGTTTCACTTTTCTCAAGGGGTTGATAATGCTCAACGATGCGAGAAACAAATGAAGGATTTTGAATCAATGTCTCAGCCAAGAAAGAGGAACGCGTGAAGGAGAGCATTAGTTTTTCACAATGAGCCTCAATTACGGCTCTGTCACTTTCGCTAATTGCTGGCGCTGTTAACAACTGCTGCCAAAATTTTTCGGCAAGTTCTACGTTTGTCATGCTATTTTCGTTGTCTGTTGGCATAATGCTCGCGTCTTATGAGATATCGCTCGTGTTTTACGGTTGAATACTCACAATTGCCATTGCAAGTACTCAAAACAAGGTCTGCTAAGTGCGCTAACGTGCAGCTCTGCATTCAATGTGGTTAAGTGCCTGCTAACCCAGGGTGTGATCTACAGGTCATTTAGCCCTAACTAAAATAAATCTGAACAAGTTCGATGTCATCGTTGTACAAGTTTGTATTAGATGAACGCTATTCAATTAGCCATCACTGATTTTTCGAAACTACATCAAAAACTAATCAGAAGAACTTTGTGTGTTCAAGGAGCAAAGATAACGTGGAAGCCTTAGTAAAACTAGTACCTCTAACGCAAGAACTGCTGATATATCTCGCTATGGATGTCGCAATTGCGTTAGTACTGCTAATGATTATGAAGTGGCTGACAGGCGCATTTAGGAAATACTCGGTAACAGAAGAACTGGGTGTTAAAGATAATTTCGCATTTGGGATAAGCATTGCGGGAGGCATGCTGTCGTTGTGCATAGTATTGAGCTCGGTTGTTGGCCGTCATATTGGCGTGGGTTATAAAGAAGCGGCGATTGGAATGGTAACTTTCGGCATTGTGGGCATTATATTGGTGAAGTTCGGACGCTTCGCTCACGATAAATTAGTACTTAATAAAGTTGATACGCATGCGATGATTGCCGAAAGGAGTGTGAGTGTGGCGCTGGTTGATGCGGCTAGTTTGGTGGCAAGCGCAATTGTTTTACGCAATATTATGGTGTGGGTTGATGGCAGCGACATGAACGCAATCATTGCTATTGTGACCGGCTTTACCGTGGTTCTGACCATGTTGCTTGTTATGACGCGCATTTTAGAGTTTAGATATGCAAGAGATAATCAAAACGACTCATTTCAAGGGGCGCTAGAGAAGGGGCAGTTAGCACTCGCTATCGAGCACACTGGTAATTTACTTGGAACTGCTATGATTGTGTCGGCAGCGAAGAATTTACTCATTTATAACCCATCAGGTTACGTGAGCAATATAACAGGTTGGCTGATTGTTAGTGTTGGCCTAGCAATCGCACTTCATATTTTGGTACTAGCGAGCAAAAAAATTATTTTATTTGGCATGAATTTCCGGCAGGAAGTCGACCAACAGCATAACGTTGGTGTAGCTGCACTTGGGTTTACCCTTAGCATAGGAAACGCCATGATCATTAACGGTGTCTTAGGCGGGTAGGGGAATACTCTTTTCTGGATAACGAACCTAACGCAACCCAACGTCTTAATCTTCAAATTGGGTTTTCATACACATTAGCTCATTGAGTTGCCCTTTACGAATAATCCCTTTTTTTTGAGGGCGGCTCATTCTCTTTACCTCATATTCAAGCTTTGAGGCATGTGACTTGTCAGTCATTTCGAATATGGCTTTAAAGGTCAGTGGTGCCTTACCTTTTAAGGCCTTGGCGCCCCCTTTTAACTCTCCTCGGTGTTGCGCTATGCGACGCTTGGGGTTAGTGGTAATTCCTGTGTAGAGTTGGCCAAGCTTATTTTCAACTAAGTAGAGATACCACGTAGCTTTTGTACTTCCCTGGTGGGTATTGCCTGCGTTGGCTGGTATACTTTGTGCCAATGTAATTCAATGTATAGAAATTTTTCGTAGCTTTATATTAGCAGAATTAACTAGTGCTTGTTGACCTTTGCTGTACAACATAGATCAACCAGCCCTTAAGACTCGGCGTGAATATATTACTTCGATAATCGCGCGATGTTGGTTACCATATATACGAGAATAAGCGCGCTGTTTCGAATTCACGTGTTCGAACGCATATCTTTAATGGAAAAACGGTAAATTGCATGTACGAAAGTTATTATGGACTTAACTCGAAACCGTTTCAGTTAACCCCAGATCCAGAATTTTTCTTCGCAAGTAAATGGCACAAACGCGCCATGTCTTATCTACAGTATGGACTTTCTCAAGCTGAAGGGTTCATTGTTATTACCGGCGGAATTGGAACCGGGAAAACCACCGTAGCAAACAGCTTGCTTGAAGAAATTGAAGACGACATTGCGGCAGCTCAAATTGTTACGCCAAAGCTGTCGCCAGATGAACTGGTAAAAATGGTCGCGTCTAAATTTGATATCCCTACGGAAGGTCGCTCAAAAGCCGATATTTTAAAAGCGCTTGAAATTTTCT
>NZ_JAFLMX010000358.1:0-2627 GCF_017849675.1 Alteromonas sp. AO-Serp | reverse complement strand
CCAGTACTTAAAGATACTGACACACTAGGCATGGCAGGTGTTGAAAAAGGAATTAAGGAACTAGCACTTAAAGGCCGTGACGGTAAGCTGTCATTGGCTGAACTACAAGGTGGTAATTTCACAATCACCAACGGTGGTGTGTTTGGTTCACTAATGTCTACACCAATCATTAACCCGCCACAGAGCGCTATTTTGGGTATGCATAAAATCCAAGATCGTCCAATGGCTGTTAATGGCAAAGTAGAAATTCTACCAATGATGTACCTAGCGCTTTCTTATGACCACCGTATTATCGATGGTAAAGAATCAGTAGGTTTCTTGGTAACCGTTAAAGAGATGCTAGAAGATCCAACACGTCTACTTCTAGACGTATAAGACTTTCGTCTCACGGAATTGTGGTTAGGCGTTTAGCTTGTGTATGCTTGCTTTGCGCCTAACGCAACGCTGATATTTGCCCTATAATATCAGTCAAACTAATCAAGTCGCATTTGCGGCTTTTGTCTTACTAAAAATCGGATAGAAACACCATGAATTTGCATGAATACCAAGGTAAGCAGCTATTCAAAGAATACGGTTTGCCTGTTTCTGAAGGATACGCAGCAGACACTGCTCAAGGTGCTGTAGAAGCCGCTGACCGAATTGGCGGAAACGAGTGGGTAGTTAAGTGTCAGGTACACGCGGGCGGTCGCGGTAAAGCTGGCGGTGTAAAGCTAGTTAAAAACAAAGACGACATTCGCGCTTTCGCTGAAAACTGGCTTGGCAAAAATTTGGTGACTTTCCAGACTGACGAAAACGGTCAGCCTGTGAGCAAAATCCTAGTTGAATCTTGCACAGATATCGCTAACGAACTTTACCTTGGTGCAGTAGTTGACCGTACAACCCGTCGCGTTGTATTCATGGCATCTACTGAAGGTGGCGTTGAGATTGAAACTGTTGCAGAAGAAACTCCAGAGAAAATCCTTAAAGCTGAAATCGACCCAATTGTAGGTCCTCAGCCTTATCAAGCGCGCGAAATGGCGTTTGCTCTAGGTCTTTCTGGCGTACAAATCAAGCAATTCACTCAAATCTTCCTTGGCCTAGCTAAGATGTTTGAAGAGCTTGACGTTGCGCTTATCGAAATCAACCCGCTAGTTATCAAAACTGACGGTAACCTACACTGCCTAGACGCGAAAGTAGGTATCGATGGTAACGCGCTATATCGTCAGCCTAAGCTGAAAGATATGCAAGATCCTTCACAAGAAGATGCGCGTGAAGCTCATGCTGCTCAGTGGGAACTAAACTATGTTGCGCTAGACGGTAATGTAGGTTGTATGGTTAACGGTGCAGGCCTAGCAATGGGTACTATGGACATCGTAAACCTACACGGTGGCAAGCCAGCTAACTTCCTAGACGTTGGTGGCGGCGCAACTAAAGAGCGTGTAGCTGAAGCATTCAAAATCATCCTTTCTGATGACAATGTTAAAGCGGTATTGGTTAACATCTTCGGTGGTATCGTTCGCTGTGACATGATTGCAGAAGGTATCATTGGTGCGGTTAAAGAAGTTGGCGTAGAAGTACCTGTAGTTGTACGTCTTGAAGGTACCAATGCAGAGCTTGGCCGTGAAGTTCTAGCGAACTCTGGTCTAGATATCATTGCTGCTGAATCGCTAACTGATGCAGCGCAGAAAGTTGTTGCTGCAGCGGAGGGCAAATAATGTCTGTATTAATTAATAAAGATACTAAAGTAATTTGTCAGGGTTTCACTGGCGGTCAGGGTACTTTCCACTCTGAGCAAGCAATTGCTTACGGTACGCAAATGGTTGGTGGTGTAACACCAGGTAAAGGCGGTACTGAGCACCTAGGTCTTCCAGTATTCAATACTGTACGTGAAGCGGTAGAAGCAACTGGCGCAACTGCAACAGTTATCTATGTACCAGCACCTTTCTGTAAAGATTCAATTGTTGAAGCTGCAGATGCGGGTATCGAGCTAATCGTATGTATCACTGAAGGTATCCCAACGCTAGATATGCTTTACGTTAAAGAATACGTAGAAGCGAAAGGCGTTCGCATGATCGGTCCAAACTGCCCAGGTGTAATCACTCCTGGAGAGTGTAAAATTGGTATCATGCCTGGTCACATCCACAAGCCTGGTAAAGTAGGCATTGTTTCTCGCTCTGGTACACTTACGTACGAAGCGGTTAAGCAAACCACTGACGAAGGTTTTGGCCAGTCTACTTGTGTTGGTATCGGTGGCGACCCAATTCCTGGTTCAAACTTCATCGACATCCTTCAGATGTTCCAAGACGATCCACAAACTGAAGCTATCGTAATGATCGGTGAGATCGGTGGTACAGCTGAAGAAGAAGCAGCAGCGTTCATTAAAGCTAATGTAACCAAGCCTGTTGTTTCTTACATTGCTGGTGTTACTGCTCCTCCAGGTAAGCGTATGGGTCACGCTGGTGCAATCATCGCAGGCGGTAAAGGTACTGCTGATGAGAAATTCAAAGCACTAGAAGACGCTGGCGTTAAAACTGTACGTTCACTTGCTGAAATCGGCAAGGCGCTTCGCGAGACTACAGGTTGGTAAGCTAACGCTTAACAATTTTGTGATAAAAGCCCGCTTTAAGCGGGCTTTTTTGTGCGCGCTT
>NZ_JAFLMX010000305.1:0-7865 GCF_017849675.1 Alteromonas sp. AO-Serp | reverse complement strand
GAGTGGTTCCGTAGTGTGCTTTAAAGGTTTCTTCAAACTCTCCGACGACGCCAATGAGTGCGATCGGCACCTTGTATGCCTCTGCGAGCACCATCATTAAATCATCAAGATCTAACGGCACTTCGCTATTGAGCATAAAGTCATCAATTGTCTTTAACCGGCTTTGATCATCCACTACTGCTTGCTCATATTCATTTGCCCTTATAAAAGTAGTAACAGTCTGGCTGTACCGCAATTAAATACAGCTAATGTTACGTTCTCTGTATTCGAACCCATTATAGAAATGGCTGTGACTCACAAGAAAAGGAGAAGGGCGCTTTTGAACTTCCCATGTTATGGATAGTCATTACAGCATGAGAAGCGATGAAATTGGCTTGTCGCGAGATTGTGACGCGTTTGTGTTACACTTCACCCGTTTTTATTTCATAGGATTACATAATTCATGTCGTGGATGCGAAAAGCCCTTCTGTCGGTATTTCATTATCCTGTTAAGTTACTGGTTAAAGCCCACAGCATTCCAGTTAACGTTGAAACCGAATTAGGAATAGATAAAAGTAAACCTATCGTTTATCTACTCCCCACCAACTCAGTGACTGACCAACTTGCACTGAGAATGTCGACTAAAGCGCTAGGTTTACCTAGTCCTACAGAAACCCTTACATTAGCGGGGCGAGAGTATTCGTCGACCTTATTTTTACGTAAAACCCAGCCCCTTTTCCGCTCGTCGGCTAAAGATACGGGAATTGAAGACGTTTTTACTGACCTCTTTCATTTGCATAGAGACCATGAAAACCTAGATTTACAAGTTGTTCCTGTCTATGTGACGTGGGGCCGTGCCCCGGGTCGTGGAAAGCCAGGCTTAAGCGATCTCATTGCTGATAAAGCGGCGCCAAGTTGGCTTCGTAAGTTGTTCATTGTGCTGTTTTTGGGCCGCGACAACTTTATTAACTACTCTAAAGCCGTTTCTGCACGCGCGATGTCCAATCAACATGGTAGTGACCAAAGTATTGCACATAAGCTTGTGCGCGTAGCAAGCACTCACTTTCAAAGAAAGCGCCAAAGCATGACTGGCCCTACGCTGTTAGAGCGCCAAGAACTCAATAATAGTGTGTTGGGCTCTGATGCAGTGCGTCGCGCTATTGCTGAGGAATCACGAAGCAAGAAGGTGTCTCATGAAAAAGCGAAAGAGACTGCCCAAACCTACATCACAGAAATCGCGGCAGACTACCGCGAAGGGCTAATTCGTTTTGGCGACAGGCTACTTACCCGTATCTGGAACAAAATTTATAACGGTATTAGTGTAGGTCATGCCGATCGCATTCGTGAATTGGCGGCTAATGGTCATGAAATCATCTACGTACCGTGCCACCGTAGTCACATGGATTACCTATTATTGACCTACGTGATTTATCACGAAGGTATGGTTACGCCACATATCGCTGCAGGTATCAATCTGAACTTTTGGCCGGTTGGAAAAATGTTCCGTCGTGGCGGTGCTTTTTTCTTACGCCGCAGTTTTGCAGGTAACAAGCTCTACACAGCTGTATTCAGAGAATATCTAGAGCTGCTGTTTAACAAAGGCTATTCGGTAAAATACTATCCCGAAGGTGGCCGCAGCCGAACCGGCCGTTTGATCCCACCGAAAACGGGCATGCTAGCCATGACCATTCAAGCCATGCTCAAAGGCGTTAACCGTCCCGTTAGTATCGTGCCTGTCTATATTGGCTATGAGAACGTGATGGAAGTGAAGAGCTACTTGAACGAACTCAAAGGCTCTAAGAAGAAAAAAGAATCTAACCTTCAGGTGTTCTCAGCTATTCGTAAACTCAAGAATTATGGTCACGGATACGTGAATTTTGGCGAACCCATTGCGCTTAACCAGTTTCTTGAAAATCATGTGCCTAACTGGCGAGATTGTCGCGATGCCGAGCCAGAGAAAAAACCAGCGTGGCTGACACCTGCGGTTAACGAACTGGCCAATAATGTCATGACGCGAATTAACCGCGCAGCGGCATTAAATGGTATGGCGTTAGCGTCGTTATGCTTACTGTCTTCTAAACGACAGACCATGAGTGAAGCTGAGTTAAAACAAGCAATGGGCGATTTCATGGACTTGTTTAAAGCGGTACCGTTCAGCGATGATGCCACCATTCCAGATTCATCAGCGGAAGAGCTACTGCGCGATACGCTGAAATTAGGCCGCTTTGACGTAAAAGAAGACGATTATGGGCGTTTGATCAGTCCTCAACCAAAATCAGCGGTATACCTTACTTATTATCGCAACAACATTTTGCACTTATTCGCGATCCCAGGTCTTATTATGGCGTCTATCTTCGCGAAGAAAGGCACCACGAAGAACAGTATTTTTCAGCTTATTGCGGCGCTTTATCCGTTGCTGCAAAAAGAGCTGTTCTTGCACCTTACCCAAGATGAGGCGCTTGCGCATACTGATGCGCTTATAACAGCGCTACTAAACAAAGGATTGTTGCGTCAGGAGGGCGATGAACTGTTGCCGCCAGATGCACACTGCAAACAATTCCACTCAGCATGGCTGTTAAGCCGATGTATGCAGGAAACGCTTCAGCGTTACGCGGTGGTATTGACCATTCTTGATAAAGAAAAAGTGATTAGCCGAAGTGCGCTTGAGCGCGAAAGTAAGCAAGTGGCTGAACGCTTATCTGCTCTCTACGGGCTAAGCTCACCAGAGTTTTACGATAAGAATGTGTTGTCTAGCTTTATCAGTGCATTGAAAGAAAACCACTGGCTGGACTCTGAAAAAGATGGCAGCTTGAAGTACTCAGAAGAGTGTGAAGCCTTACGTGCTGACGTTATGGCCCTGATTTGGCCAGAAATGATGCAGCATTTGGAGAACGTTACACTAAACGCTTCGAATTAAGGCGACGCTAGCTGGCTGAATTTGCCAGCACTACGGAGCTTAGGTAAAAAGAGAAAGCCCATGCTACTGCATGGGCTTTTTATTGTGCGTCAATCTATCTTGGCAGGCATTGAAAATCCCCATACTTCATTGATAGATAGACGCTAAATAGAGCCGCTTCGTATCGCTCCCCGGTAAACCTGCGCTTAACGCGAAGCAATACAAAGCGAAAACGGGAGATAGGCTCGTTTCGCCTGTTTCGCTATTTAGACCTTCGCTGGTTGCGACAGGAAAAAACGATAGGCGGGGTTGTCTGTTACTTCTTCAACCTTATAGCCTAACTCAGCAACATGCTGGTTAAAGTCATCTCTACTTTCTGGTGCGATATCAAAGCCTGCCAATACCAAACCTTCTGCTGCGCCATGGTTGCGATAGTGAAATAGGGTAATATTCCACTGTTCACCTAACGTATTTAAGAAGTTCAGTAGCGCACCCGGACGCTCAGGAAATTCAAAGCTGAAGACTTGCTCGTTGAGAATAGTTGGCGGACGGCCACCAACCATGTGACGAACATGGAGCTTCGCTAACTCATTATCGGTTAAGTTAACGCAGTCATACCCTTTGCTTTCAAGGTCGCTTTGCAGTGCAGCAAACTCTTGCTGCCCGCCTTTAAGCTTAACGCCCACGAAAATATGTGCTTCGCTCTCACTGGCATAGCGATAGTTAAATTCGGTGATTGCTTTTGCCCCAACGCACTCGCAAAACTGTTTAAACGCACCTTTGTTTTCAGGAATTTTAACCGCAAAGACCGCTTCTTTCTGCTCACC
This sequence comes from Alteromonas sp. AO-Serp, assembly GCF_017849675.1. Lineage (NCBI taxonomy): Bacteria > Pseudomonadati > Pseudomonadota > Gammaproteobacteria > Alteromonadales > Alteromonadaceae > Alteromonas > Alteromonas sp. AO-Serp. The sequence goes on along the minus strand of NZ_JAFLMX010000305.1, from coordinate 4,163 downwards.
TAATTCACAGCGTTCAGACACATAGCGAAGGGTATGAAAGTTGATGTTTGCGCCACACAGAATGCCGCCTAACTTCTTACCTTTTAGTTCGTGTTGCTTAGCGTACTTGCGAATTGCCGCCACCGACAATGCGCCCGCAGGCTCTGCAATAACACGGGTATCATCAAAGATATCCTTAATTGCTCCGCATATTTCATCATTAGTAACCGTAATGGTTTCATCAATTAAACGATTACACAGACGGAAAGTTTCCTGCCCCATCACTTTAACAGCAACGCCATCAGCAAAAATGCCGACGCTTTCAAGCTCGGTAGGCGCGCCTTGCGCCTTTGCTTTAATGAAACAGGCCGATTCTTCCGACTCTACCGCAACGATTTTTATGCTTGGTTTTAGTTGCTTTAAGTAAACCGCAATACCAGCGGCTAAGCCACCGCCGCCAACGGCTATAAACAAAATATCAAGATTTGGGTTCTGCTCTAGCAGCTCTCGCGCAACTGTACCTTGCCCAGCAATGACATCGGGGTCGTCAAAGGGCGGAACAAAGGTATAACCGTGGGTCTCACATAATGCTTTTGCATGGCTACTTGCTTGATCAAAGCTGGTGCCATGCAATACCACATTCACGTTTTCACCGCCGAAGCGTCGTACTGCGTCTACCTTGATATCAGGCGTGGTTTCAGGCATGACTATAGTCGCCTGAATACCTTTCATTTTTGCACTGTACGCTAAGCCTTGCGCATGATTACCCGCAGAGGCGCCAATTACGCCAGCTTGCAATTGCTCGTCGCTTAGTGAGCAAATACGGTTATAGGCACCGCGCAGCTTAAAGCTTTTTACCGGCTGCTGATCTTCGCGTTTCAGAAAAATTTCATTGCCTAGCTCGGCTGAAAGCAAAGACATATAGGAAAGTTCACTTGCCACTGCTACATCGTAAACAGGGGCAAGTAAGATCTTCTTCAAATATTCATGATCGCTAACGTGTTCGGCTGCCATTATAGATTTTCCAGCTTAGTCACATCACGCACTGCACCTTTATCGGCACTGGTTGCTAACGCCGCAAAGGTTTTAAGTGATGTGGAGACTTCACGAACGCGATCTTTCGGCTTCCAAGGCTTATCACTGGCTTCCATTTTCGCGCGGCGTTCTGCTAGTTCTTCATCGCTAATAGCAATATTGATACTTCTATTGGGTATATCTATTTCAATTTTATCGCCATCTTCCACTAGGCCAATGCCACCACCACTGGCGGCTTCAGGTGAGCAGTGACCTATAGACAACCCACTGGTACCGCCACTAAAGCGTCCGTCTGTTACCAAAGCGCAGTGCTTGCCTAACCCTTTAGATTTCAAGTAAGACGTTGGGTACAGCATTTCTTGCATACCCGGGCCGCCGCGGGGACCTTCGTAGCGAATGAAGACCACATCACCGGCTTTTACTTCATCGCCCAAGATACCTGCTACCGCATCATCTTGGCTTTCGTAGATTCTCGCAGTTCCGTTGAATTTAAGAATAGACTCATCTACGCCAGCCGTTTTTACAATACAGCCATCTTCAGCCACATTACCGTAAAGCACGGCTAGGCCACCTTCTTGACTGAACGCATGGTCGATAGAGCGAATGCAGCCGTTTTCGCGGTCGTCATCGGCTTCGTCCCAGCGACAATCTTGGCTAAATGCTTTTGTCGTGCGAATACCCGCAGGACCCGCGCGATAAAAGGTAATAGCGTCTTCGTTTTCAGGGTTAGTGATGTCCCACTCGCTGATAACGTCGGTAAGCGGTTTTCCTAAAACATGATTAACATCGGTGTTCAGCAAGCCAGCCTTATTTAGCTCGTTCAAAATACCCAAAACGCCACCCGCTCGGTGTACGTCTTCCATGTGGTATTTGGGTGTTGAAGGTGCCACTTTGCATAGGTGAGGCACTTTGCGAGACAATCTGTCGATGTCTGCCATAGTAAACGGCACTTCGCCTTCCATTGCCGCTGCTAACAGATGCAAAATGGTATTGGTCGACCCACCCATGGCAATATCCAAGCTCATGGCATTCTCAAAAGCCTTAAAGTTAGCGATATTACGTGGTAATACACTGTCATCATCGTCGCCGTAGTAACGCTTGCACAGCTCAACAATTTGTTTGCCCGCTTGTTTAAATAAACCTTCACGGTCGGCGTGGGTAGCCAGCATAGAGCCGTTGCCCGGCAAAGATAAACCTAACGCTTCGGTTAGACAGTTCATGGAGTTCGCGGTGAACATCCCTGAACATGAGCCGCAGGTAGGGCAGGCTGAGCGCTCAATTTCGTCGGTATCAGCATCGCTAACTTTGTCGTTCGCAGCCGCTACCATGGCGTCAACCAAGTCTAGTTTAATAAGCTGGTCTGAAAGCTTGGTTTTACCCGCTTCCATTGGGCCCCCAGACACAAAAATGACCGGTACGTTCAAGCGCATAGACGCCATTAGCATTCCCGGGGTAATCTTGTCGCAGTTAGAAATACAAACGATGGCATCGGCGCAATGTGCGTTCACCATGTATTCCACTGCATCAGCAATGATTTCTCGAGATGGTAAGCTATACAGCATACCGCTGTGCCCCATGGCGATACCGTCATCCACTGCGATAGTGTTGAATTCTTTCGCCACACCACCCGCTTCTTCAACGCTGCGTGCCACTAATTGGCCGAGATCTTTTAGGTGCACATGCCCAGGTACGAACTGCGTAAATGAGTTCGCAATAGCAATAATAGGCTTGCCGAAATCAGAGTCTTTCATTCCAGTTGCTCGCCATAACGCGCGAGCTCCCGCCATATTTCTACCTTGGGTGGTAGTTGCTGAACGTAACTTGGGCATAAATCCTTCCCGTTAATTTAAGGTTCTAGGTTTAGGCGCTAGACCTTTTTGTGAAACTAAAAAACAGTGGTAAACCAGTAATGCTTTGGCTCAACTTCCAATACGCGCTGTTTTACTCAAAATTGCATGTCATACTGATGATGTAACACATCATCTAAGGTCGTTCAAAGCGAGGAGCAACAAAGCCTAACTGCTAACACATCAGTAGCGCTTTGTTTTATATGATATATTTGACATACAATACCTATATCCATTGGCATTGTAATTATGAAATGTTGTTCGTTAGAGGTTATGGCTTTACCTCATCACTCAATATCACGAACCGTAATCTCAACAGTACGTTTCGATATTGGGCAAAGAAATAGCATGAAACATAAGGCCTGATCAAGTATTTTGCGGTAGGAATGGCGAGTTTTTAAGGGTAGTAAAAGGGTACAAGAAGATGTTTGATTGGTTTCATTGGTTAAACTTAGCGGGGGTTGCAGTGTGCGCAATTTCCGGCACCCTGATGGCCTATCAAAAGCGTATGGATGGATTTGGCGTGGTCGTGCTTGCCAGCGCAACCGCCATTGGCGGCGGAACACTGCGTGATGTCATGTTAGATGTCCCGGTCTTCTGGATTGCCGATACCGATTATTTATACACCACACTGATAGCCGCCTTTATACCCATTATCTGGCTGCGTATTAGTCCACGCTTTCCTTTTCACTATTTATTAATTGCCGATGCTTTCGGGCTGGCGCTGTTTAACGTAGTAGGCATAGAGAAAGCCTTGGCAAACGACACAGGCATGGCAGTGGCGGTTGCTATGGGCACAATTACTGGTGTGTTTGGCGGACTGTTAAGAGACGTAATATGTAGAGAAGTACCTCTGGTATTAAACGGAGAGCTCTATGCGATGACTTGTATCGCAGGTGGTGTGGCATACGGCATAGGCATGGAGATGGAACTTGCTACTCAGTGGTGCGGTATTGCAGCGCTAGTCACAACCGTATTATTTAGACTTGGCGCCATGCGATGGCACTGGCAGCTACCCGTTTTCTATAACGACCATCATTAGTGTTACCGGTCTGTGCCTAGCAGAGGTAGTACTCGCCGTGCGCGCTATAAGTAAATCCCATCGTTAGTACAGTTACATCTTCTTTCTAGCCTCATTAGAGTTTACGCCCTAAGACGGGGCTAAATGCATTGATTTTGCCTTTGTTTGCTTTTGCAACACAAAAGCAAGGACGAGCAGGAAGAGGAGCTGAGTACATTATGGGAATGGCTGTGGTTAAAACCTTCGCAGGGCAGGGCGTATCAGCGCCAGAGGTAAGTGTA
>NZ_JAFLMX010000119.1:0-19749 GCF_017849675.1 Alteromonas sp. AO-Serp | reverse complement strand
CGCAGGCAATGACGGGCGTTCAATGGCGAGAATGCTGATTGTAGATGAGCAAGGTCGAAAGCAAATGCGTCAGTTTACTATTCTGCGCAAAGATGTGCTGAATGAGGCAGGCGCCGACACCGGCGATCAACGAATGCTGGTTTTCTTTAGCCGTCCTACTGAAGTTGAAGGTACGGTATTTCGCGTCGAAAAGCATGCGGCGCTTAATTCTGATGACGACCGTTGGTTATATTTGCCGGCTTTAGATTTAGTAAAGCGAATCGCCGCAGGCGATAAACGTACATCGTTTGTTGGTTCTCATTTCTTCTATGAAGATGTTTCCGGCCGCGCAACGGCGCAAGACAGTTTTGAGCTGCTTGAACACACCCAAACTCATTATCGCTTAAAAGCGACGCCTAAGGACAGAGCGCTCGTAGAGTTCAGCAACTATGTGGTAGAGATAGACAAAGACACTTACTTGCCCACCTTAATTAACTTTTATAAGGGTGACAATAACTACCGTCGTGTTGAAGCTGTAACTATTGAGACTATACAGGGCAATCCTACTGTGGTGAGAAGTAAAGTGACGGACCTTGCATCAGGTGGCTATACCCTTATGGAATTCAGAGGGATTGAATACGACATAGGTCTTCCAGATAGCATATTTAGTGAGCGTAGCCTACGTGTGCCACCGCAACGCTATATTAAATAACACTATTTTGAAAAAGGAATTTAGCACGGTGCGCTTGCCTAAATTACTAGCTCCATCCATATGGATAACGCTGCCTAGCCAAGCCTATGGTCTTTCTGAGCGGGTTAAAAAGCAATGGAGGGCGCACGCTTTACTCGCGCCGATTATTCTCACCTTTGCGCTCACGGCTGTAGTAAGTCTTCCATTAAACGCCCAGACAATGGGTGTTGAGACCCAGAATCAGGAAGACCCGTTGAAAAGCGGAGTAAAAGAGCGGAAAGCTAACGTAAACGACGAGTGGGACAGCGTGTGGCCTGAGGAGGATAATGTCGAATCAGGTGACGATTGGAGCGATGAGTGGGATGACGAATGGGGCACTGACAGCAAAAGTAAGCTTCGTATTTCTGGTTTCGCCGAGCTCGCCGTAGGAAACCGTTTTTCCCGTGACATGGCTACCGCGTTTGGCAGTCAGAATTCACAAATGAACGAGAGTTTTCAAGCTGCTAACGCGCCATCTGTGTTAAATAACAGCACATTGCGCGACGCCAGAGTTCAACTTCGCGCAGATTATGCATTAGACAGTTCCTCAATTTCCAGTAAAGCAGACGTTTGGTATGACGGCGTTACATCGTCGTGGGAATCACAACTTCGCGAACTGGCATGGCAAGGTAGCTTAAGCAGTATTCTTCCCAGCGCTTTAGTCGGCGCAGGGGACTGGGCAAACGCATTCGATATAAAAGTCGGTAAGCAAGTGCTGACCTGGGGAACAGGGGATTACTTGTTTTTAAATGATCTCTTCCCTAAAGATTATCAGTCGTTCTTTGCAGGAAGAGAAGACGAATACCTTAAAGCGCCGAGTAATGCATTAAAGGTGTCGGGCTACACGGATTTTGCCAATGTAGATTTAGTCGTCACACCTGAATTTGAGCCTGATATTGGTATTACAGGCGAAGTGTTTTCTTTTTACAGCCCGCAATTGGATGAAAACATTGCCCCTTCGTTTTCTGTTGAACGTGAAAATCGCCCACGAGGAAGTGAGCTTGCCTTAAGGCTGTATAAATCCGTTAAAGGGGTAGAGATCGCAGGCTATGGTTACACCGGTTATACAAGGCAGCCCACCGCGACAGATTCTCTTGGAAGACCGCGCTACAGTAAAATGAATGCCTATGGCGCAAGTGTTGTTACGCCTCTGGGGCGGGGGATAGCAAATGCGGAATACGTTTTCTACAACAGCCTTGAAGACATAGATGGAACTGACGGGCAAATAGCGAATGATCAAAGTCGTTTCTTACTAGGCTATAGCCAAGAAATTGCCGCAAATCTTACCGGTGGTTTCCAGTGGTACACCGAGTACTTACACGATGCGGATGGCCTAGATAGAACAGTCTCGTCTTCTGAGCGAGTTCAAGAAAAATACCGCCATTGGGTGACGACCCGTTTAACGTGGTTAGCACTTCGTCAAACACTGACGTTAAATACTTTTCTGTTTTATTCACCCAGCGATAGCGACGGATACCTAAAGACTACAGTGGCTTATTCGCCCACCGACAAGTGGCAAGTGCGAGCGGGGGTGAATGTCTTTTCAGGTAAGGATAACTATACGTTTTGGGGGCAGTTTGAAGACGCAAGTAATGCGTTTATTGCCTATCGATTTTATTTTTAATCTCTTCCAATATTTAAGGATTACGCTATGTCTCAGGAAAAAGCATTAACCGCCTTCGCAGGGCTCATGGTGTTGTTGTCTGTATTACTAACCCAGTTTGTTCATGCAAACTTTATGTGGTTTACCGTGTTTATTGGCGCAAACTTGTTCCAACAGAGCTTCACTGGCTTTTGCCCAGCAACGCTATTTTTTAAACACGTGCTTGGGCTTAAAAGTGAACGGGAGCTAGCGTAATTAACTGATGCTTCACAAATGCGCTAGCAAAGCATTTTCTATTGAGTAATTGGCGCTAAGTAACATTTTGCAAAGATAAACGTTTATCGCAATTCACTACGTTGTGATATGTTATAACATGATTGTTAAATAGTATGTTAGGTCATCTTTGTGAAATTTTCTGTCACGCTTTCTAGCGTTAAATTCGGTTTAATTGCGGCACTATTGGTTTTATTTAGCACGTTAAACCCAACCCAAGCCGCCAATTACGAGGAAATTGACTGGGTAGCTCTTATGCCCGAGGACGATTTGAGCGCGCTTTTAAACAGGCCTGAGTTTTTAAACGATATTGCCGATGGCTCTGCCGCCGACTCTGTCGATGACTTTGCTTCAAAGCAGCTAGAAGATGAACAAGCACAGCGATACCAACAAGCGTTAGTGTCGACGCGAGTGATAGAGGCGTTTGACGGGAAGGCTATCCGCATCCCTGGATTTATTGTGCCTTTAGAACAAAACGATGAGCAAAAAGCGACGGCTTTTTTCGTCGTTCCTTATTTTGGGGCTTGCTTACACATGCCACCACCGCCGCCAAATCAAATTTTGTATGTTGAATACAAAGAAGGCATTGCAGTTGAGAACTTGTACGACCCTTATTGGTTTGAAGGCACGGTAAAAATAGACAACCACGAAAGCGCACTAGGTACATCTGCTTATTCGTTAGTGCTAGACAGCTTCGCGCTTTACGAGGAGTAACTGATATGAAAAAAACAGTCGTTGCAGCTACCGTTTTATCAAGTCTTATAGCATTTCATAGTACTGCGTGTGAACTACACGCAGGTATGGGAAACATGCAGTTTGGCTTTCAGCACCCCATGATGCAACAGCACTTAGCGGCAGCTAAGGAGCCGCTCATTTCGCTCAATATCGACAGAAAGCGAGAAGTGGCTAAGCTTGAGGCGTCAACCGTTCCGCTGCGATTTACCATTCCTTCGAACTATAAAGAAGTTAGCGTAGATATGATGGCAAGTGATGGCGTAACGCTACTTTCACCGCAGCGCTTTTCTCTGCCGTCTACAAAGGGCGAACAAGCCATTAACTTTCAGGCACAAGAAGAAGGCACGCACGAACTTGTTCTAAAAGTCTATGCGCTTAAAAAGAATGTGCCGGTAACTTACACCCGCAAAGTCAAAATTTTAGCAAGTTAAAAGCTAGGATAATGTATGAAGCGCGCCACGTACGTTTTACTGGCTTCTCTTATTGCTTTGATTGCATTGGGCGCGCTGGTGGGGCTCGGCCTGAGGGGTAAGCTTGATAGCGTAATTGAGCGCTTTTTCGAGAATAACACGGCGATTTATCAAGACAGCCACAGGTTAACTACCGTTCAACAGTTCCAACCCTTATCGTGGGACGCGCTGTTACCTGACGCCGAAAAGGCGCTGTTGGGCAAGACCCGAACGACTCAAAATCCTCAGCAGAATTTACCCCTTCATGAACAGGTATTTCAGTCTATTCAACGCACGTTTGACGATGAATACCAGCAAGCGCTTATCTCAGTGAATACGGTTGATACATTTAACGGCAAGTACGTCGAACTCAGCGGGTTTATTGTGCCTGTAGAGGCCAATGCACAGCGAGAAATAACGGCGTTCTTCATTGTGCCTTATTTCGGCGCGTGTATTCATTACCCACCCCCGCCACCGAATCAAATTGTGTTTGTTTCGTTGAATAATACCCACGAGCAAGGCGGCATTAGAGGAATAGACATCCAGCAGGCGTATACGTTCTCGGGTGAGTTTTCTACCGGGTTGTATGAAGACCCTCAGGGCACATCCGCTTACTTACTGGATGTGGTAGAAATAAAGCCCTATTCAGGGCTGGGAAATGGCATTAACGATGACAACGCTAATCTAACGAACGGCGCTTTCCATATAGAAAGCGACATTCGTTGATTTTACTTTATCAATAGTCTACCAAGAACCATACATGGGGTTTGGCAGAATAAAAATCTCTGTGCCCACTCGTGGCATGAGCAACTCAACGTTGGCAGATTCTTGGGTTACGCCGCCCACATCTTCAATGTTGTCGCCAATTTGCATGATAATAGTGTGAGGCACAGCCCACGTAGACGTCGCGTCTTTAGACGTATTCGAACATGCGATCTTGCCCTGGGTAAGCTGCATTCTGCGCAAGTCTTTGTCATTAACCATACCTTCTTGGCCTACCGCTTCTTTGTCTTCAGCCGTGCGGCCAACAACACAGGTATTACTCGTGGTAAGCGGCAAACCTTGCGCCAAAAGGTTATTCCAGGTGTGACTATCAAGCGCTTTATTGCGATTTGTAATAAGCGCCACCTTGCCATTTCGTGCAACAACTTCATCGATGAAAGCGGCTACACCAGGCACAAGTGTGGCTTCTTCACGTTTTACCCATTCGGCCCAGCTTTGTGAAGAATATCCCAAGCCAGCACTTTCCCGTTTTTTTTGATAGGTGCTATTGTCTAGCACGGTTTCATCAACATCCATCACCACAACATCGCCATTAGCAAAACGCGTAGGTAGCGCTGAAATAGCTTGGCCATACACAAAACTTGAAAGAACAGGGTACTCTTTGCTGCTGGTTTGGTATATCACAGCATTTGACAGAGTGTGTGATTTTACACCAGCAAGCGGGGTTGAGGGCGCAGACGAGCACGCCGCAATAGCTGATACTGCAGCGCCTATGCACGCTGCTTTGCTGATGTAAGAGAGCTTGTTAAGAGATAACAATGTTATTTTCCTTTTATTGTTTCTTCTGCCTACCGGTTTCAACACCCAAATTATGTCTGAATTTATCGATGAACAGGGCCTGATAATTCAGCAATGGCGTCGTGTGCATGCAGACTTTCTTGATGTTCTACTTTTACACGAAAATAGGTAGCTTGGTAATACGTACTTAACGCTTCATGCAGTCGCCTTACCGAATCTTCTACAAACATTAGGTTTTCAGCATTACGCTTGGCAAACGCCTGTTCATCTTCACGCTTAACTGCGGTTTGAAGCGGTGTGCCTAACGCGTTTTCTATCAGGTCAATAATACCAATAAAATCGGGGATCTCGTTGTCGCTCAAATCTAGGGTTATATCGGCAAAGGATCGCTGTGCATGCGCCGTGGCGATGCTGGCTTGTTTAGAAGCGAGCCAAGCGCCCATTTCTTCTACGGATAAACCTTTTCCTTCGAATTGCTGCACAAACACTTCTGATAACGCCTTGCGAGAGAGGGAGGCCGAGCAAGGACAAGTACTAGAGTACGGTACTCTTAACTTAAGCTGTGCCTCATAACGTTCAGGTGAACGCCTTACGCAAAGTGAAGCTGGGTACGATTGATATCCTGACATCCTACTTATGAGCGCCGGACGAGACACGGTGAGGTCAAAGTGTAGATTAAGCTGGGCGCTGTTGCTCAGTCCATCTTGAGACTCGATAAGCGCGTTCATTAACGACACAAGTGCCGACTTATGTAAGTCTTGGTTGCTCAAATATCGCTGCAGCAAGCTGTACAATCGAGACATGTGAATGCCTTTAGCATTGGGATGATCTAAACTTACTGTTACATCGACTTTTGCTTGGCTGGCTAAGCGCTCACCGCGTTTACCTAGCACGTGCAGAGGGATAGCAATGCCCTGCATGCCTACACTATCAATAACAGGAAGTTGCGCAGTGGAATGCTCTGTAGTGACATCGGGAAGTACCGTGTCGGAATGATTAAAACTAGACAAAATAACCTCAGAATGAGACCTCAAAAACGGCTTACATCAATAATATTGCGAGCGTCGCTCGATAAGAATTACCCGCTTTTGAGGTTATGATGAAACTAATAGGGTTGTGATTGGGTGGTCTCGCGCTCTTCGCAAATAGGCACTTGCACGGTCGACCTAAGCCTATAGTTAATCAGGTGCGCACCAACGATAATAAACGACGCGATTACTGTGATTATCACTTCACCATATTCACCAAGCACTTCGTGTCCTAAGCCTATCCACTCAACGAGCAGTGGACTACTTAAAAGTGTTAGGCCAAAAACGCCAGCAAATACTACCCACTTATTTTTGTGATGTAGGTAGCCTAGTGAGAGCGCAAAAACACCGATGGGCAACACAAAGAACAGCAATATTTGATGGAAGGTTTCATCATTGAGAATTGACACACCTGCCAATGCAGGTATGGAAACTAATAAAATAGGCGTTAATAAACAATGTATTACGCAAAGGGATGAAAGGAGCATAGCGAGCTTGTCTGAAATAAACTGCACTTTTGGCATTGCGCTGCTTCCTTGATATATCGAATTCATAGTATGTCCGAAAATTGCTATGGCGCAGCTATAATGGGTGAAGCTTGCGCCTGAGAGAGTAAAAAATCTAACTAGCTGCTTATCAGTAAGGTTGGCTGACTTGGAGTTATCTCTAGTGCGCCTTGTCCTTTGTTGGTTACCCAAATTGCATTAACGTGCTGCAGGCTTGGCCAATGGGGAAACCCTGACATCTCAATACGTTTTATGGGGCCTTGGCAACTAAGCAAATATGCGACACGAAAATCAGAATGCGTGTTGCGATGGGCATGGCCTTCGTGTTCACTTTCATGCTCGTCATGCTCGTCATGCTCGTCATGCTCGTTAGCTACCTCCCATGGGCTTTCAAGTGTGGTATCGAGTAATTCACACGTATTGCTCAGGGTAAAAATATCGTCAAAGCGCTGAAAAACCTTTTGCGTTTCTTTATAACGTTTTTTCTCGCTAGCCGTGGATGGCGCGTATTCAAACCCCAGAACATCAGCAGCAGGCAGCTGCAGCACAAACTGCCACTCACTTCCCGCTTGTAGGATTTGTAGTTTGCCTTCGCCGTGAGTATGAGGCGCAGCATGAACAGCGTTGATACCAATCCCAGCCAAATTCAATCCGACAAAAGTACCTACCTTAAGAAAAGTTGAAGAGGCGCGTAGCGCTTTTTGTGAATTCTTCCACGTAATAGAAATAGTTTTCATTTTTACCTCTTGCGTAAACGTTACAATATAACATACCATAAAAATAAATATGATACATTATCACATTACACAAATTCAGAGGTTAGAATAATGAAACTGTCTCGATTGGCGTTAGGCTTATCGCTTTCAGCGCCTGCGTTGCTATTAGCATCTCCGTCAGCGCTGGCACAAACACTTTCTGGCACGGTAACTAATGCAGCCGGAAAGCCGCTCGCCAATGCCACTGTTGAAATTGAGGCGCTAAAGCGCGTTACCAGCACTAACGAGCTGGGCGAGTTTACTTTCTCTAACGTAAAGGAAGGCGACTATACGCTTCACATATTCGCCTCTGGCTTCGCTCACTTACATGAGCATGCGCAAGTTCAATCTGACAACGCAGAAGGCGCTAACTTTGTCTTGGCGCGCAGTGCTATCGAAGTGATTGACGTGCACGCCACGCCTATGCATTTATCGGTGATGGAATCGGCCACACCAGTGAGCGTGTTATCTGGCGAAACCTTACGTCGGCAACAAGCGGCCACGCTGGGCGATACGCTAGAAAAATTACCCGGCGTACAGTCTAACTTCCATGGCAATGTTGCGAGCACGCCAATTATTCGTGGCCTTAGCGGACCACGGGTACTGATTACTCAAAATGGCTTGGATGTGAGCGACGTTTCCCGTGTTGGCCCCGACCACGCAGTAGCAAGTGAAGCCTCAACCGCTAAACAAATTGAAGTGCTGCGTGGGCCAGCAACCCTGTTCTTCGGAAGCGGTGCGATAGGCGGTGTGGTGAACGTAGTTGACCAACGTGTGCCCACGTCCACTGAAACGCGCGGTGAATTTGTATTAGAAACGCAAACCGTTAACGACCAGAAACTTGGAACGTTTAACGTGACTACTGGCGTGGACAACATGGCCTTCTATGCTGACGGTTTTTATCGCGATTCAAATGATTATGAAACACCTGTTGCCCCTGACATTGATGACCCGGATGGCGCCCATGTGGTTGAAAACAGTAACGAAGAATCGAGTGGGTTTACGTTAGGGACCAGCTACTTATTCGACCAAGGCTATGTTGGCGTAGCGGTAGAGCGGTTTGAGCGAGAGTATGGCGTGCCTGGGCACAGTCACGGCGGAGATACTTCGGTATTCGCTGATCTTGAGCAAACTAAGTATCAGCTTTTAGGTGAGTACAACTTTACTAATGACTTTTTGCAAAGTGTTCACTTTAGAGCGGGCTATACCGATTATGAACATGCTGAAGTTGAGGGCGGTTTAGTAGGTACCACTTTTAGTAATGAAACCGAAGAACTTCGCGTAGAGTTATTGCATAAACCCATGGCTGGCTGGCGCGGTGGTATCAGCCTTCATTACAAAGGGAGCGATGTATTTGCTCAAGGCGAAGAAGCCTTTACACCGCCTTCAGAAATGGAGATGTTTGCTGTAGCACTCATGGAAGAGCGTCACTTTGGTGATTTTCTGGTTCAACTAGGAGCGCGAGCGGAAAGCGTAACATTAGACGCATCAAGTGTGCTGTTGCCTGAGCTTGACGCTCACGAGCACGACGATGAACATGATCATGATGAGCATGCTCACGACGAACATGAACATGAAGGCAGCGAGTTCGTACGACAGTTCGCGGTAGATCAAGAGTTTACACCTATATCGCTATCAGCGGGTGTAGTTTATACCATTAATGAAAGCTATAACGTGGGCGTTTCACTTTCCCGTTCAGAGCGCGCCCCTTCTGCCTCTGAGCTACTTTCTTTTGGCCCGCATATTGGCACCCGTACCTATGAAATTGGCGCCCTGTTTGATTTGTCAGAGGAAGGCGAGTTTGTGCTTTCTCAAACGGCAATCGATCTTGAGACAGCAAATAACATCGACCTAACGTTCAGAAAAACACAGGGTGACGTTGGCTTTGTATTTAATGCTTTTTATAACCAAGTAGATAACTACTACTTCCAAGAAGAAACCGGCTTATTCGCTGAAAGTGGTCATGACCATGATCATGGCGAAGAGGGGCACGGTGAAGAAGGGCATGATGAACACAGCGATGAACTACCTGTTTACCTGTTTGGTTCAGCTGACGCCATCCTTCATGGTTTTGAGTTACAAGTTGCCTGGCAAACCACTGACAACCTAAAACTCGATTTCTTCGCCGACTACGTTAAAGCCCGCCTTAAAGATGGTGGCGCACTGCCTCGCACTTCGCCCATGCGAGTGGGCTCACACGTTGCCTATACGTTAGATAACATTCGCGCAGATTTAGACATCACATATTTTGCAAAACAAGACGATATCTCGACGTTCGAGACTGAAACGGACGGCTACACCCTTGTTGATGCTTCAATCACGTACGACATTCCTTTGGGAGATATTGATTTATCGGTTTACCTGAGCGGTGAAAACCTAACCGACGAAGAAGCGCGCGTTCACACCTCATTTCTGAAAGATATTGCACCACGTCCGGGTAGAAACTTTGCTTTCGGCGTACGCGGTTATTTCTAAGATCAGCTTATAAAAAAGAATTATTGATAGGGATACACACATGAAAAATAGACTAGTACTAAGCGCCATAGCCAGCGCACTTTTGCTTGCAGGCTGTGGTGATGCAGAAACCAATATTGTAGAGCTGGATCCTATTGAGGTGCCAGAGGATGATCACGACCATGATCACGATGGCGACCACGGCTCAGATTATGAAATTGAAAGTGAAGGCAGATTGGTTGTTGCCGATGCTGCATCAAATACGCTCACTGTCTTTGATCTAGATGATAATTCAGTACTTGATACGTTTTCTGCAACCTTTGATGGAAGTAGTGTAAGCGCCTCCGCAGACTATCGCTTTGCAGTCATCAACAGCCGAGCAAACGGATTAACTGAGTTTCTTGATGGTGGATTATGGCGAGAAGATCACGTAGAGCATCTGCACGACTATGAAGAAGCTCCAAGTCTGTCTGGTTTCACACTTGAAGGTAGTCAACCGACTCACGTAGTAACACATGACGGTCAGCTTGCTGTGTTTTACGACGGAGATGCCGATACCAGCATGCCGGCAGCGGTAAAAGTGGTAACTGATACTCAAATTGCCAGTGAAATTACAGAAGTTCCTACTTTGGAATTTACCGTAAATATGCACGGTGTCGCGGAACCGCGTGGAGACATGCTAATTAGTACTGTACGTCGTGATGATGCAGAGTCTCGTTCTGCTAACCCAATCTTGCCAGACAGCGTTGCGGTATATCACTGGCATGATGGCGAGTACGAAGAAGAGCAACGCTTTGGTGGCGAGTGTGCTGATTTACATGGCGCCGCTCAAAACGAAATCGCTGTGGCATTTGGCTGTAGCGACGGCGTATTAATTCTCAACGAAGATGATGAGGTATTTACCAGCGCGTTTATTGACAACATTGATGGGCTTGGCGATCTGCGCATTGGCACAATGTATGGACATGAACACGCAGAAGCGTTTATTGGTATTGCTTCACAGCACGGCGGTGGCAGCGCCATCTTGGCCAATGTGTCGCCTGTAACTAGCACAATGAGCGTGATTGACTGGCAGCCAGAGACTGACGCTCATGCAGTGTCATACGGCTTCTCAATGGGCGGTGAATTCTTTGTTATTTTAGATGACAAAGGTTTTGTAACACTGCTAGAAGCGCATGAAGAAGACGGTGACACGCACTGGGAATTTTCGCACAAAATTGATGTGGCCAGTGCCAGCGCCGCAAACCTAGCAGAAGGTCAGTCATTTAGCATGGCGGCATCGCAACACGAAGAAGCCTTGTTTGTTGTTGACCCTGTTGCGCAAGCTATCCTCGCTGTTGATTTGGAAGCCGAGACCTCGGAAACCTTGCTTGAACTGGATTTTGAGCCTGCAGGTGCAGTTTGGCTAGGTATTGCTGAAGAACACGAGCACGACGATCACGACCATTAATACACAGTGGCATTTCACTAACGAAAGAGCAGGCTACAAACCTGCTCTTTTTAGTTTTAGCTAACCTTAGCAAGGCATTATTTAGGCAGCGGAATAAACTCGCGGTCATCGCCCGGAATAGTTGGGAATAACCCGTTTGCCCAACGAGCCTCAGCGTCTTCTATTTTCTCTTGAGAGTACGCCAAAAAGTTCCAACGTAAAATGGGTTGTTTCTCCATTTTCTCTCCACCTAAAAGGAAGTAGCGACTATTCTCCATGGTTTCAATTTCACTTTCATCGTCCAATAGCACAAATTCGCCTGCGCTGAATACTGCATCGCCTAGTTTTACTTTTCCGGAAATAACGTAACAGGCCGTTTGAGAATTGCCACATGGACGCTCAATAACCGCTCCTGCTTCTGTTATCACATCTAAATAAAACATGGGTGAGTACGTCTTAACCGGTGACGTGTAGCCGTACGCTTCCCCTGCAATTAGGCGCATCAGTACTTCTTCACGATGTATATACGGCAGTTTAGCTTTGTTAACGTGTATAAAGCTGGGCTCCATATCTGCCTTTTCTTCAGGCAATGCAACCCAGCACTGTAGACCGTTTAGCACATGGTCACTGCCTCGGGTTTCAATGGTCTCTCGCTCAGAGTGAACAATGCCTTTACCCGCTGTCATCCAGTTTACGTCACCAGGCTGTATTTCCTGAATAGTGCCTAAGCTATCCCTATGCAGCATACTACCTTCCATTAAATAACTAATGGTGGCCAGTCCTATATGCGGGTGGGGCCTAACGTTAATGCCGCTGCCTGCTGGGAAATGTGCAGGTCCCATATGGTCAACAAAAACAAATGGGCCAATGCTCCTTGCGTCAACGTGGGAAATAATGCGACTTACTGAGAAACCACCTAAATCTTTTTTGTGAGATGAAATTCGTTTTGCCATGATCTTTCTCAATTAACGTTGTTGGGAGAAGTTAACCGGTGACCACGCGGGCTCGGCTGTTTCTATTGGTGTTGCGAGTTCTGGGTACTGCTGTCTATCGGCAAAAACGACGTTGCCGTCTACGACAGTTAACTGTGCTTGTGTGTTTAGCAATGCCTTTTCACTTACTGTTAAGATATCGTGGTTAAGAATAGCAAAGTCAGCGTAAAAGCCAGGTTGTAATCTACCCTTAACCTTTTCTTCTCCAGATAGTGCAGCGCTGCCTTGAGTAAATAGCTTAAGGGCTGTCTGTCTACATGTTCTGTACCTAAATCAAAACCACCCACGGTTTTTCCGCTCACTGCCCAGTAATAGGTTGCCCATGGATTAAAACTTGAAACGCGGGTACCGTCTGTGCCTAAGCCTACTGTGATACCAGCACTAAGCATTTGCTTTATAGGGGGCGTACGCTTGGCTTGCTCGGCGCCATATCGCTCAACGAAATCCTCACCGGCAAAGGCCATACGACCTTGTACCGCAATCGAGCCACCTAACGCTTTGATGCGCGAGAGATTTTCATCAGACACCGTCTCAGCGTGGTCAATAATCCAGCGCACGCTATCAACGGGCTGTGTTGAGTGAATATGTTCAAGTACGTTTAAAATACGTGTTATAGATTGGTCATAAGTGGCATGGAGCCTAAACGGCCACTGCTGCAATAGATAAAGCCTAGTCACTTCTTCCAGCGCATCTTCGGCTTCGCCTGGAAGTTCAGGGCGTGGCGCACGAAAGTTTTCATAGTCTGACGCTTTATAAGTGAGTAGCTCGCCACCGCCTTCAATTACATAGCCATTGTCTAAATGAATATGCTGGTTTTGATTTGCTTCATACTTACTCATCCATGTAGCAAAACTCACCATTTCTTTAGTGGGAACTTGCGGGAACAAGTAATTAGAAACCCGTATCGGTAACTCACCGAGCTTGGCAAGGGTTTCACTGGCTGTATAGTCTTCAGGAAAGGTATGGCCACCGCCGCCTGCGTCTACTACGCTAGTTACGCCTAAGCTAAGTAGCTTGCGATAAAACTGTCGACTGGAATTTAACTGCTCATTTGCGCTTAGCTGAGGCAGCGCTGCAATGGTTTTATACAAAATCATTGGGTTGGGTTGAGCAAGCAAAACACCTGTAGGGTTTCCGGTAGCATCTCGCTCTATCACGCTTCCCTTTGGCGCTTGGGTGTCTTTGTCTATTCCCAGTGCTTCAAGGCCTTTTTTATTGAGCACACCACCTGAGTAAAGATGAAGCACAAATACCGGTGTGTTTGGCGCGATGTCGGTAAGCTCTTGTGATGTAGGTAAGCGCTTCTCTTCAAATTGATAAGGGCTGAAACCTCCAATGACTCTTACCCATTGCCCCTTGGGCGTGCGTTTGGCTTGTGCTTCTAGCATGGCTAAGCCTTCTTTCAAGCTTGTAATACCTTCCCAGCGAGTTTCTAAATTATAAAAACGTCCTCCACGCGTTACGTGCATATGCGAGTCATTAATACCTGGAATGAGCCGCTGTCCTTTTGCATCGATTACTTGAGTGGCACTATCTGCGTCTGCTAGCAGCTGTTGGGCATCTTGCGAAAAGGCGCTAAATTTACCTTTTTCTACGCTAAGAGCCGTATAGGTTTGGCCGCTCGAATTTGTGATTTTTGCATTTACAACGACCAGATCTGGGGCAGCCATTGCCTGGCTAGCGCCAAACAATAGAGCAACAATCGAAAAACGTGACAATAATAAATTCATGGGATAGCTCCTAGTTATTGCTGCTTTGGCTAGTGGTTTGTTTACCTGACTGGGCTGCAAAATAAGTGGCTAGGGCGTCAATATCGTCATCGCTAAGCCCTGATGCATTGGGGCGCATGATGCTGGCCATACCGCCTTTCCTGATGCCGTCGCGATAAGCTTTAAGTGCATAAACTAGGTACGGTTTGTTCTGACCTGCCAAGTTAGGGTTACTTTCAATGTTGGCAATGCCTGTTTCACCGTGACACCCCATACAGTATTGTGAAAGTGTTTGGCCTTTTTCGTATTGCGCGCTATCGGTATTAGCGCTAACGCTGAAAGAAAGTGTTGCGATTTGAAGCGCGGTCAATAGTGCTACAAGTGGGTGCAAAGCTCTCATGTTAAACTCCTCGTGCAGTAACGATACAAGTGCGACAGGTCACGGTGACCTGTCGCATCAAAGGCTACTGGCCTTCTTTGGCGTTAAACATTTCGGTTGCGTAAATAAGGCCTAAACCGTATCCCCCAGCATGTTCTTTTGCGATGTTTGTCACGTCCACATAGCTTTCAGTGCGAGCCCAATCACGTTGAAGTTCTAGAAGGTACTGCAACCAAGTAATGGGTTGAGCACCTGCCTGAATCATACGCTGAACCGCCATGTCGTGAGCTTCTTTAGATACACCACCAGACGCATCGGTTACAAAATACACGTCATAGCCTTCTTCAATGGCAGACAGCACTGGCCCTACACCGCAAACTTCTGTCCAAAGCGCTGCAATAACAATTTTGTTCTTTTTAAATTTCTTAACCTTGTTGGTTACTCGCTTATCTTCCCAGGTGTTCATCGTTGTGCGGTCAATAGGTGTTTGGTCGGGGAATACTGCTTTTAATTCCGGGAATAGCGGGCCGCTGAATGACTTTTCAGCTACGGTTGTCAGAATGGTGGGTACATTAAATGCCTTTGCAGATTTTGCTAGACCTGTAACGTTGTTGCGCACATCTTCGATTGAATGTGAGCGTGTTGCAAACGCCATTTGAGGCTGGTGGTCGATAAGAATGACCGTGTGGTTGTCGGGTGTCAGAAGGCTCTTGGCTGGCTCTCCCGCTTGCACAGAAGGAACAAGAAAGGTTAAGCCAGTAACAAGTGCTGCCATTGATTTTTTAATATTGAACATTGTGATTTCCTCTTGGATTAAGTTTGTTGTGAGTACTTCGTAAACCTCGAGATAAATCTTATGTTCGTTTTTATTAACTTAAAATGCGTAAAAATTCATCAAATTATTCTAATTTTTAGAATTAAATGACTAGATTTGAGAGAATCACGCAAAATCTAACAAATCAGTACCGAAGAAGTTATCGATGACACAGCGCCATTCACCACTTGCATCCCTTTGCAGAACATAAACGGCGCGCTTACCCTCGCAGGGTAGGGCGTTGGGTGTTGTTTTGGGAACAAGGTAAAGCTTCGCGACGACTAGCGCTACGTCACCGGCTTGTATAACCCGTTCATCTCCGGTTGTAACAAAATGATCGGGCATGAATTTCTTTTGAAATTTAAGCAGGGCATCAACGCAGTCTCGCTGCGTGGCATGTTCTTCAGCGGCTTGGTTTTGCGTTGAGCTGGACATAGGGGTCGCGACCACTGTTGCATCGCTAGCATAACATTGGGATAAGGCGTCTTGATCGCCGCGGTTTACTGCGTCATGCAACTGTTGTAACACGTGAGATATTGGATTGTTCATGGCTGTCGTTCCGTTATTTTTACCGCAAGACGAGCCAATAAAAAACCCGCCTTTGCGGCGGGTTTAGTGAATTCTATTTACGCACTAGCTAACCCGCCCATTCCTTAGAATAGCGAGAATAATAATCAGCGCAGACGCTGAGTAAGCAGTATGTGTATTCGTGTTTTTAGGCATAGTATTTAAAAACAGTGCGCTGCTAGTGAGTATTTAATGACCCGAGTATCCTGTGCATAATGAAGAAAGTCAATGGGTTTTTAGGTGTAGAAATTAGACCCATGCGAGTGGGTGGGCAAGCGGTAAGTGTAAGATGTAAGGTCTCACGCTACCCTAGGCTTCAAATATGGTAATGCGAATAATCGAGCCCTGCTTTAAACAATCATAAATATCTTTATCAGTGAACCCGCTATTGCGGAGAAGTTGCCTAGCAACTAGCTTAGCGCCTTTTGTACACTGCTTGTCACGTATTATTCGAAGTGCTTTGTTTAAATAACTAATAGAAGGCATGATAAATAACCTTACGCGCTAGGCGTGAGTTTTGTATAATATTTAAACGATATGTTTTGGTGTAATGATCACTCAAACCATACAAACTGTGTTACGAATTAAGGTGGAATTTGACCCTTGGAGTTACTTTATAGCTGGTTAACGGCCAATGATGCGATGTCGATGTCATCATCAGTAGTACTTGTTGTTACCTCCTTCTTTACGTCGATGATGACAGCAACGCTGGGTATTGGTGGCGGGGTCTTATTACTGGCAGTAATGGCCGGTACTATGCCAGTCAGTGCGCTGATCCCGGTTCACGGTTTAGTACAGCTTGGTTCAAACGGTAACCGTGCACTGATGACGGCAAGGCATATCGACTGGAATATGCTGAAGTATTTTTCTTTAGGCGCAATCGTTGGCGCTTTTTTGGCCTCGTTTGTTGTGGTTCAGCTGCCGTTGGTTATTATTCAATTTGCGGTTGCCGCATTTATTTTATTTCTGGTGTGGGGGAGTAAACCCAAAGCACAAGAAATGAACCCCGCGGGTAGAACATTGGCCGGAGTGGTAACCACGCTGGTTTCAATGTTTGTAGGTGCCACAGGGCCTCTGGTGGCGGCATTTGTACACCGAAATAATTACAGCAAAATGCAGATTACCGGCACGTTTGCCAGCTGTATGACACTGCAACACGGCCTTAAAGCGTTTGTTTTTACCTTTGTAGGGTTTTCTTTTGCCCAGTGGGCCGGGCTAATCATTATTATGATTGCCAGTGGTGCGCTCGGCACATTCATCGGCTTGAGAGTATTAAAGCGTGTCCCCGCTGAAAAATTTATGCTGGCGTTCAAGATAGTGGTGACACTGTTGGCCCTGCGGCTCTTGTGGCAGGCATTCTCAACCTTATTTCCCGCTGTAATCTGACACAGCTCTTTACCTTCAAAATACTTACGTTAGTGCATAAGTTTTCATTTCTAGCGTTTAAAACGGCATGTGTATCAGACATTACGAGTAGATAAACCAGCGAAGGAGAATCACTGGTTTATCTTTATGCCCTTTGGAGTTTGAGTTTTAAACGGTTAGAACCTGTAGCTCAGCGATAAATGCCACTCTCGCCCCGCAGCGGGTACTCGCTCACCTACTGCAACATCAGTATTCATCACGCGGTTAATTCCTGCTGTGTGTGGGGCGTAGTGTTTGTCAAACAGGTTATGAACGGTTGCCGTTACCTGAAGGTTTGACTGTGCATTATCTATAAGGGTGAAAAGCCCCGTAATATGCACCAATCCATATCCAGCGGTAGTGTTTTCACTTTGTAGCGCTGAAACGTGGTTTTGTGCTCCTACCAATTCTGACGTTAATTGGAGTGCCATTGGCGTATCAAGCAGCTGTGTGTCCCATTGAATGGTGGTGATCAGCTGTTCGGGGGCAATACGAAACAACGCATCGTCGATATCGTCGCGATTACCGTGCTGAACACTTGCTACTGCGTTAAGCTTCACGTTATCAAACACATTACCCGAAACAGTCAGATCTGCCCCTTTGATTACGGCGTCTGTATTAGTCCACTGAAATGGTGTTGTGCCTGCCATCATGGTAGAGACCATATTGGCAGCCATATTCGTGCTGGGAGAACCAGTAATATAGTCTTCAATATCTTGATAAAAGAGACGAGGAGAAACTGACCAGCTTTTGAAACGGTAATCAATACCCACATCTATCTGGCGTGCAGTTTCGTTGTCTAGAGCCAAGTTACCAATATAGTTAAATCCGTCTGCCATTCCCCCAGAAATACCAAGAGGTAGCCACGTATAGCGCTCGAAGTAAGTAGGGGCACGGTTTTTCTGCGATACCCCAAGGACAACATCGACATTGTCGCTGGCGTGATATCGCGTGCTAGCGGCAATATCTAACATGTTATAGCTCTTACTGCGTTCTGCCGCGTTGAAATCATCAACGAGTGAAGCAATGGCTGGGTTCATCATAACCATATTAGAACCGGCTAGCCCGGCATCCATGTCAACACGTGTATACCGGGTACCAATTGTTGTTGAATAAGATGCTTTATCTCGCTGCCATTCTGCGTATACGCTGGCTGTGTCTTTTTCTACGTTGGTAAAGTTATCAACGAAGAACATGCCGTTATTAGGGTTGGTGATGGTCGAGTTATTCCTGCTGTGGTGCAGATAGGCACCCAGTTTGAGGTCACCTTCATAAAATGGCATTACATAGGTGGCATCTACACCTTGAGCAATAGCATCAGCGTTATTCTCTCTCGCCATGTCGGCAGACATCACCATGCGCTGTGAGAAGTTGTCCATGGCATGTTGGTTGCTGTTGCCAAACCAGCTTAACGTGAAGAAATCCCTATCATTTGCGTTATAGCGATAGCCCAGTCGATACCAAGCGGCATCAATAAAACCAATGTCCATGGCTAAAGCAGGCGTGCCGCTTTCGTTAGTATTAAGTTGCTGATAACTCACATCGACTTGGTGATTGCCCCACTCGACGCCCGCCCTGAACTTACCGCCATTTCTTTGGTAATGGCTGTTTGGTATAACGCTGTTATCTCCCGACTCTTGTTCGTCGCGCTGCTGATGAGTGAAGGCGCCGCTAACAAAAGCCTGCTCACTCTTATAAAACACATTGCCTTGGTATTGCTGACCGCTCCCCGGAGATATTGCGCTGGCACTTACGCTACCGCTAAAGCCTGTATTCAAGTCAAAAAGTGCTGAGGCATTAGAGTGAATGCGAAGCTTTCCGCCTAGCGTCTGCACACCTGCACTTACTGGCACAATCCCCCGGTAAAGGGTGGCGGTCAGTCCTGGCTCTGGCAGCACATGAGAAAGGGGCGAGTCCATGGCGTTTGGTCCTGCTCCAGCAATATCAACGCCATCAATGCTTACGCCAACTCGGTCACCGTAAAGTCCTCTATACTGAATAAGCCCGGTGACTGGGCCGTTTCGAGATATCGACACGCCAGGTAATGTGGCAAGTTGATCGCCAAAGTCAGCGTCAATATTGCTGGTAGCACTAACAGACTCTTGCTCGATATTTTGCGTGCTAAGGGAAAGCGGTGTGCCAATAACGGTGACCACTTCTGTCGAAGTGTTATCGGCTAAGTCGATGGTGTTTGCGTAAATGTGTACGGGCGCGCACGCAGTGAATACGGCAAGCGCAATGATAGATTGCTTCATAACAATTCCATTTTAAAAAACGAGTGTTGTGCATGGTGAAAGCATGCATGTTCAGTGTGTTTTGGAGGTTGTTATGCGTGCGGTGGGGCGCGGCTTAGCGGCGCCGCGTAGGCGAAATCTGTAAAGGGTTTAGCCGCTAAACGCGCCACTAAAGCACGATAGCGAAC
>NZ_JAFLMX010000184.1:0-5599 GCF_017849675.1 Alteromonas sp. AO-Serp | reverse complement strand
GATTTAGTACTGCAGGTAGATACTCACAAGTGTACGTTTCTACCTTAACAAAGCATTTAGATGAAACCTTAGCGCTGCTAAAAGAAAAGTTGTTCAACCCTGCGTTCACTCAAGAAGATTTCGACCGCATGAAAGAGCGTGTTGTACAAGGCTTACAGCAGCAAGCGAAAACGCCGTCTAGCTTAGCCCGCCGCGCGCGTGACCTCGTTTTGTTTGGTGAAGAGAACCGTGTGAGCCTGCCGGATGAAGGCACGCTGCAAACTGTGCAGAATATCACGTTGGAAGATGTTAAAACGTTTTATGTCAATTACTATTCGCCAGATAAAGCGAGTATCGTCGTTGTTGGTAACTTACTGAAAAAAGACATGGTGAATACACTAGACTTTATTGGTCAGTGGAAGGGGAATACATATGAATTTGCTGATTACAGCGACTTTCCCAAGTACGAAGAAAACCAAATTTTCCTAGTGGATAGCCCAGAAGCGGTTCAGTCGGTAGTATTTATTGTTGATAGAAGTTTACCTTTTGATGCGACAGGCGATCACTTTAAGTCTCGCCTTATGAACTTCCCATTAGGGGGAGCATTTAATAGCCGCATAAATCTGAACCTTCGAGAAGATAAAGGCTACACCTATGGAGCAAATAGTGGTTTCGTTGGTGGCAAAACCCTTGGCTGGTTTGAAGCAAGTACCGATCTCACTGCTGCTAACACAGGTGAAGGTATCGCTGAAATTTTAAAAGAGATTAATCGCTACCGCACTGAAGGTGTAACCGAGGAAGAAATTGCGTTCATGCGCAATGCCTTTACGTTAAGCGACGCACTTGAATTTGAAACACCTACCAGTAAAGCGCGCTTTTTAAGGCAATTGCTTAGCTATGGTCTTGATAAAGGCTATCGTGAAGAGCAGCTTGCTATTATCAACAATATTGATAAGAAAACGATGGATACCTTGGCAAAGCAATATTTGAATCTTGATAAGATGCAAATTATTGTAGTAGGCGATAAAGCTAAAATTTTGCCTCAGTTAAACGCGCTATCGATGCCAATTATCGAGTTATCAGTAGAGAGTAATACCCGAGAAACGTTAAACTGATAGATTGATTTTTGTTGAATTTACATTATTGCCCCCCATAACAGGGGGCTATATTGACATAACGGACCACCATTTTGACTGTAGACTCATCCCGTTTTGAAGCGCGCATTGCTGCGCTTAAGTCACCCGAATTTCTCGCTGCGCTAAAAGATATTAAGCGCGGCGTTGAGCGCGAAGCCCTTCGTATAAACCCGAACGGTACGTTGGCACAAACACCCCATCCTAAACCGCTGGGATCTGCGCTAACCCATGATTCAATCACCACAGACTTTTCTGAATCGTTGCTTGAATTCATTACGCCGCCAGAAAACAGTGCTGCCAAAACGATTTCTCAGTTAAAAGATATCCATAAATTCGTTATTGATAATATTGGTGTAGAGCAAATATGGCCGCTAAGTATGCCATGCTTTATAGATGATGAAGCGCACATTCCCATCGCCTATTTTGGTGAGTCAAATGTGGGCAAGATGAAGCGTGTATATCGCATTGGTCTGAAAAACCGCTACGGCAGTATGATGCAGGCAATTGCCGGCGTGCATTTCAACTTTTCTCTTCCCGAAACGTTTTGGAAGCTATGGGCTGAACTGAACGGAAAAGAACATTCTCAAGAGCAGACTTCAGCCGATTATTTTGGGCTTATCCGCAACTACCGCAGGTTGTGTTGGCTTATTCCTTATTTGTACGGTGCATCCCCTGCATTATGTGGATCGTTTTTAAAAGGAAAGCAGCATGCGTTACCTTTTAAAAAGGTAGGTAAGGGCACGGTATACATGCCATACGCGACATCACTTCGCATGAGTGATTTAGGCTACACAAGTGCAGAGCAATCGTCGCTTAAGATTTGTTACAATAAGCTAGACAACTATGTCACCTTGCTGCGCGATGCGATGAATACGCCGTCATCCCGGTTCAGCCAGTTTGCTGCAGGCGAAGAGGGCAATTATCAACAGTTAAGTCGCAACATCATTCAAATTGAAAATGAACTGTACTCGCCTATACGCCCTAAGCAGCCCACTCAGTCAATGGAAAAGCCAACAGACGCTTTGGTTAGACGCGGTATCAGCTACATTGAAGTGCGCGCTCTAGATGTAAATCCATTTTCGGCAATTGGTATTTCACAGACGCAATTCGATTTCTTAGATGTTTTCTTAGTGGCGTGCTTACTAATGCCAAGTGCAGAACTTGACGAAGCGCAGCTTAAAGAAGCTAAAGAGAATATGAATAAAGTAGTGTTAGAAGGGCGAAACCCTGATTTGCTCCTGCAAAATGGCGGAGAAAATATTTCACTACCTAAATGGTGTGCCTCTCTGTTTAAGTCCTTCGAGCAAGCGGCCGAATTACTCGATTTAGCCAATGATACGTCGCGTTATACACAAGCGGTGAACGTCGAGGCTGAAAAAGTGGCGGATCCGGCGCTAACACCGTCAGGTAAACTACTTGCTACTTTGCTAGAAAGTGACAAAGATAATGGCGTGTTGGGCTTAGAACTGGCACAAGCTTATCAAGCTGAGATGAAGTCTTTTGAATACACGGATACGGATGCTGCTGGTTTTGCTGCCCAAGCTGACGTGTCGTTTGCTGCTCAAAAAGAAATAGAAGCTGCTGATGTTAAAGACTTTGATACATTTATTCGTGATTATTTCGCTGAGGCCCCAGCAAAAAAAAATGCCTGACATAGGTCAGGCATCGAAGGGTTCCAGGGAAACACACATTTTACTAGAACATTAGTTAAGACAAGCTATGAACCAAAAGTTCAAAAAATTGGTTGTTTTTTTATCAACTCTCATCGTTCTTTTTCCGCTGTTTATCGCTGGGTGTGCAACTACGCCTCCTAAAGACATCAGTAATTTATGCGAAATATTCTACGAAAAGGACGATTGGTATGATGCAGCTGCTGATGCCCGCGATAAATGGGGTGTGCCTATACATGTTCCAATGGCCATGATGTATCAAGAAAGTTCCTTCCGCCACGATGCGCTTCCACCGCGTGATTACGTTTTCTTCGGGCTTATTCCTTGGGGGCGTGTTAGTTCGGCTTATGGCTATTCACAAGCGAAAACACCTACCTGGTCTGACTATATGAGAGAAACAGATAACAGTGGTGCGGATCGTGATGATTTCGAGGACGCTATCGACTTTATGGGATGGTTTATTTACAAGTCGCAAAAAGTGAACGGTATTTCTAAATGGGACGCCTACGCGCAATACCTTAACTATCACGAAGGATGGGGCGGGTACAAACGCAGAAGCTATGATAGAAAGCCGTGGCTGAAGAAAGTGGCGTCAAAAGTTAAAGCGCGCTCGCTGCGCTATGCTACGCAACTTAAAACCTGCGAGGAAGATCTTCAAAAAGGTTGGTTTATGAAGCTGTTTAGCTAAATTAAAGAAGCGACGTTATCGTCGCTTTTTTTATGCGTCTATGAACGTTGATTAAAATAAGTAGAAAAATATATTGAAGAAAAAAATTGAGGGATAGACGGGCGTCTATCCCTCAGCGACGCTAAGCCAAGACCGTTTTTTACCCAACGTCGAACAGGCATTTACAAGATAGTGTAAATGAGAATGATTTGCAATACCTTTTTGTGAATTAATTCTATCCCTCAATATGCAACAAATTTATCTGGCCCTAATCTTGTTCTATACTTTTCAAGTGGAGGAACGTATGGATATAGACAAGTTTAGTGCGCATGGAGAAGTTCACGCTCATTTTCAAGCAGAGCAAAATATTCTACATATAGACTTAGTAGGTCCGTTTAATCTTGAGTTCATGCAAAAGTATGAGCGTGTGGTTGGCGCACAAAGAAAGAATATTGATACACCGTGTTGGGGAAGCTTAGTAAATGTGCATGGTCTAGCACTTGCGCCCATGGAGGCTACTAACGCTGGGCAAGAAATTGTTAGTAAAGCCGTAGCATTGGGACTAATCGCCACGGCAGTGGTGCTTCATGAACCAGAAGGTGTGGCAATGCAAAAGAAGTTTTGGTCTCGTGTTTATGAATCTTCAACACTAGCATTCGAATACTTTGACGACACTGCTCAGGCAACACTGTGGTTGAGTGAAAAAGTACTTGCTTGTCTGCAGGCCCACAATGTTAATCAGTTCAATAATGCCAGACGATAGCCATAACAGCCCTAACTAGGCGAACTCGCCCTGTTAAAACTGATCTTTGCTCAGTGCTCCACTCTATCAATTGAATGAAGGCATAACAGGAGGTAGCCATGGTAGGTAGTCAGCATCAATACCGTTTTTTCAACGTCAACAATGTGCTATTCGATATACCAAGCAATGTATACGACGATAGCGTTGTCGACGGGTGGTTTAGGAATATCGCAAGAGAGGGTCAGAAACTTGATAAGTGGGTAATTCTATCTATACCCGATAAAAGTTTAACGATTACACATACTGCCGCATCTCAACTTTGCTCACGACTTCCCTTTCTGCGAACGTATGGATGTTTGGGGTTTCTTTTGCTTGCGAACCATGTAAACGCCAAAATCTTTCAACACAGTCTTCGAGCAACACCCCCCAATTTTGATATACAAGTTAGTGAGTCGATGGAGCAGCTGTGCCGTAATGCGGAGGCGTTGCTTGGTTATGAGGGAGACCTGAACATATTCAATCGTTACAACTAAGTATGGCAAAGCCCCAATTGTGATGGCGCGACGAATATGTGGATTCGTATTAACTGTATGTTGACCTGGATCAAATAATTAGGCCGACAGCTAACGACTAGAAATCGAATTTGATCTGGATCACATCCTCTATCTAACGCCTCTTCTACTATTTACTTAGTTGAAGAGGAGATTACTTATGTTGTGGACTATGATGAAAGACCCCGTAGTATGGGGCTCACTACTCGGTATAGGCATTATTGTAGCGATGATGATGTATTACACTTATTTGTTTATGCACAACAGTGCAGATGAAGACAAATAAGTCACCATGTATGGCTGTCTAGGTGCAAATTAACGCTTGTTGTTTTGAAGCGGTATGTCGATGAGTACCAATAGTGCTGCTTGTCCACCGTATTCGAGGGGCGCTTGATGAAATGCACGTACGTGTGGGTGCTGAACTAAGTAATGGGGCAGGGCGGCTTTTAGCACGCCCTGACCAAAACCATGCATTACACACACGCAATCTATCAGTTCTTTTCTTGCCGTGTGAATAAGTGCGGCAAGCTCGGCTTTTGCCATCTCTCGGGTAAGGCCATGTAAATCTAACGTCATTTCTGGCGAGTAGTCGCCACGGCGCAGCTGCTTCAAAATATGCGTAGACTCACCTTCTTGGCAAAAGCGCATGGGCCCTTCTTGCGGCAACGCTGCCTGGTACATATCAGAAAAGTCGAAGCTTGCCGCTAATTGCTTGCTGTGTTTTAGGTGTTTACCTTTTACCTGCTGCGACTTCTTAAATAATTCAACTTGCTTATCAGGCTCAACTTTATCCTGTGATAAAGGCGTCACTCCCTGCATAGCATCGGCAAATGAAAAGGTCTCTTCCTCGGTAT
>NZ_JAFLMX010000273.1:0-5887 GCF_017849675.1 Alteromonas sp. AO-Serp | reverse complement strand
GTGTCGTAACTCTTTTGTCTACTGTACTCATAAAACGCCGACAGAAATGAAACGGTTAAAAAAGAATACAGTAAACGAGTTTTAAACGCGTAGGTGTAGTTTGCTACAAATGAAGCGTCATTGAAGGCGAACAGCACGATGGCGCTAACTAGCGTATAGGCAATAAGTGCGATGAGGCCTCTGACAAAGCCTGCAAAAAACATAGTGACTGGCGGCACCAAGTAAATCCAAAGGGGACCGGTATTGTCTTTTCCACCGGTAATCAGCAGCAGGAGAGTCAGTACCATTAAACAGATAATGAGAAGTGTTATAGACCATGTACGAGCTTTGGCTGACGCAAACCGAACTTGTAAGCGCTGTGAAATAGCAAATACTACACTGGCAGTATAGAGCGTAGTTGAAAGAGAATATTCACCGTCAATAAAAGCCCTAGAGCCAAGCAAGAACGTGATAGACATACCCACTGCCGCAAAAAGGTTCACCACCATAATGCGTCTGTTGGTTTCATCCTTGTAGTGACGGCTTACGCCACTAAATACGTATTGCTTGAGAGCGCCGAACATGATTAAACAGATTTTGTCACAGTTTTTCTAATATCTTCTGCGAGTTGTTGGATAGTATTTCTCATTGCTTTGATACTTGGAGAAAATCCATCATCTTCAAGGGGCGTTTTGAATAAAAATGGATAGCTTTGCGTTTGGCCTTCCACGTGAGTAATCACATATTGGCCAGATAGAATAACTTCCCCTTCATAGGTGCTGACAAAATCATTGAGGTGCAACGCCATATGAATGGCTTCTTCACTTGCGTAGTGATCGGGGCGAAGCAATGACACTTGCTTTGATGCTAACGCGCTGGTTAGCGCCTTAGTAAGCCCTTCGTCTACAGGTTCGGCCCATAAGTGACTGGTTGAGATATGCAAGTTGGTGTCACTGGTTTGGTACACAAGCCCACGGTGTTTGAGATATTCCGGTAGGGTTATCTTATCTATTACAACAGCCGTTGATGCTTTGTTTACGGTATATGCACTGTCACCCGTGGTGTGAAGTAAGTAGTATGTCAGCGAACGAGGCGCGCTACTACACGCCGATAATACGCAGGTGAAAAGCGCAAATACACCGATAAACAGTGCTTTACCTGTAGGTTGAGATGGGAAAACCTTAAACTGCTGTATCATTCTATTTATTCCTTCCATCCTTGTTTTTGGATGTTTCGCTATGGCAATACTGTCAATTGACATTCACTGTAGCGTATTACTTTCTTAATATCGGCTAATTATCAAGGATAAAGAGCATTCATTTTTTACGCCATTGTTGCTCGAAAATTAACCGCGTATTTGTTTGACTCTACTGCGCTAATTCTTCGCTTTAGGTTGAATGTCCGCTTCATCATCCTTTGAAAATATTAAACTATTCGGAGACTGGTTTAGCTTTAACAATAAAGGCTGAATGTTGCGCATGGTTTCTTGCAGCGCATCAACGGTCTCTTTTATCTCAGACTGGTTAAAACCACCCTCGCTGTAATTTTTAAGCAGGCCATCAAGGCTAACAAGAACCTGATTAAGATTACTATTTAATGCTTTCGCATCAATATCAGCGATAAGTACATCAAAGTCGCTGCTCGCCGTTTCCACAGACTCAGCAGCTAAACGCATGTCTTCAACGGCTAACTGCACATTTTCCACCATTTCCTTAAGCGGAAGCTGATTGATTTTGTCTAAAATTGCGTCGGCCTTTTGCGTCAATTGCGTGAACTCGTTACTAACAGTAGGAATTACTTCGTAGCCGTTAATCACTTCAATGCCGCTGTTACTGTCGGCATCAGGTACATGCTGTAAATCTACATACAAACCACCTGTTAATACATTACCCATGCGTAGCGATGCGCGAAGATCTCTTTCTAGCCAGTTTCGAATGGTTTGCTTTATTGCACTAAGGCCTTCTTTGGTATCTGGCTGCCTTGCTTTACCGGGGTAAATATTAATAAGCACGGGGATGGGATAATCTCGCTCCAAAATGTTGCCATCTAAAGCAGGGAAGGAGTTGATAGCAGTTACGTTGCCAATTTCAATACCACGGTATTCAACCGGTGCGCCAACGGTTAGACCTCGCACACTTTCATCGATAAGTAGCAAGTATTCAGCGGCGACTTTATAACGTGCATCTGAGGCGGATGTGCTATCCCCATAAATTGTGAAAAAGGCGTTATCTAGCACTTGTTCACCTTTTGGCACGCCGTCAGGGATCCCAAAGGTGATACCGTTTGCTAATAAGGTTTCCAAGCTGCCTGTTTCAACGCTTACACCGTTCGATTCAAGCAACAATTTAACACCGCTAACATCCCAGAAACGTGTCGTGTTGGTTATGAGTTTATGGTAAGGCGCTTCAATAAATGCGTCGTAATACACCACTCGTTCTTCAATATTAAAGGTAGCGTCTTCAAACTCGCCAACTTTAAACCCTTTATAAATAACAGGATCGCCAGGTTTGTAGGCAAATTCGTCGTCACTTTTTAACATAACATGCAGCCCTGGAGTGCCAGGAGGCGTAACCGGTGGGCGCTCAAGTGCCGTAAAATGGAGTTGCTCTTTGCCTTTATCACGGGCTGACATGGCAATATAGCTGCCAGACAAGAGGGTGTTGAGCCCTGAAACCTCAGAAAAGCTTATACGGGGGGCGACAACCCAAAACTTTGCATTTTCATTGAGTAGATGGGCCGCGCTAGCATCAATTCTGGCCGTGACAAGTACGCCGTTTAAGTCAGGCTTTAGCGTTATCTTTTTTACCTGTCCAATATCTAGGTCGCGCACTTTTATTGGAGTTTTGTTTACCTCAATACCTGTTGCCGAATGCAGCTCTATCGTAATAAGAGGGCCCTGATTCTTCCATTGGTAGTACACCATCCAGCCACCAATAACGATAACAAGAATTGGGATAATCCAAATGCGAGAAATGGACGAGGTCGGTTTGACCTTAGCTTCATTAATGTTCGGATCGTTTGTGGTCATGGTAATTGCTTCCACTGCTGCCAAATTAGCCTCGAATCAAACGTCATCGCGGCTATCATCGTTACAAATACAACGGCACAAAAGGCGAGTGCCGCTTGGCCCGGATAAATAGACATGGTGTTCCCCATCTGGATAAGGGATACCAGCACTGCTACAACAAAAACGTCTATCATCGACCAGCGGCCTATCGCCTCAGTGATGCGGTAGTAACGTATACGTAATTGTTTTGAAGTGGTTTTCTCTCGCTGTACAGAAAAATTGAGCCAAGCAAGAATGATAATTTTTGCCACTGGCACTACCACGCTGGCAACTAAAATAATTATCGCCACTGGGTATGAGCCCGATTCCCACAACGATATGACACCACCAATAATGGTATTGGGCGTCTCTTGGCCAAAAAATTCAGTATACATAATTGGCAATACATTAGCAGGAATATATAAGATACAAGCAGTGATCAACAACGCCCACGTACGCTGAATACTCTCTTGCGCTTGCGCTTCACACAATGGTTTAGGTTGTGGTGGTTGTCCTTGAGACATCCACATGGCATAGCGTGTGGGATCAAATTGGGATATACAAAGAGCCGTGAACGCTGAAAAGCCAACGAATGCATAAAATGACAGGCCTATGGAAACGTCGGCCAACTCGGTAATTTTGATAAGGCTAACCAAGGTACCAACAAGAAAAATTTCTGCCATGCTCCACGGTAAGAGGGCTTTCACAAGTTTGTAAAGCCGCGGCAAGTAAAAGGGGCGTCGGTTTTGTATTTGAGCTAAAGATAATATTAGCAGGCCGCCTAGTACCATTCCGGGCAGCAGTAATGTCGCTAAGCTGGTTATTATCGCTAGTGATAAATAATCGTTTTCGATGAGTACGGTAATACCGGTGGGCAAGTCAATACTATGCTTTTGACCGCTTGCTTTAAATGTCAGAAAGTTAAAAGGTAACGAAAGTAATAAAAATATCAGAGCACTGAAAGTATAAGCGAGCAACTTTTCGCTTGCGCCATCGCGATGAGATATTAGTGTGTGGTTACATACTGGGCACACAGCCCGTTGCCTGTGTGCTAGGGCGGGAATGTGTACCTGAGTATGGCATTGCTCACAAACTATAGATAACGTATTTGATTCAGCCATATGCTTTTGCACGCCACTTTTTGTATGCTCGTTGTATGATAGATAGCAGCCTAGAGGTATAACCCGTTGATTTTTAGAATCAACAGCATAGCTTATTGCAGGCATGTCGGGAAGTATAGCCAGTCGTATTTAGCAGTATAACAACAATAATTGACGATTAAGTGATGGAAATAGCAAACGAAATTCATAGTGTATATGGAAAAATTAAGAAGCAGGTAAGTCGTTTATTCCTAAAAAGGCGTGTTGGTTTTTTGCGTTTTTGGATGAGTATTACCTTCGCTCAGCGATGTTATTTTTTAGCAACCAGCATGCTTTTGTTGCAAATATTTCTGAACATAGAAAGTAGACTGTTTGAAGCAATAATGTTTGGTTTTGCTCTTACGGGCATTGTTAGCGAGACATGGCCCAGGTTCATGACACTTTGGAACAGCTTACCAGGTAAAGCTGTGATTCTGTTTATATATGCAATCATCGCAAACTTTGCACTCGCCTCTGCAAGTGGGTTAGTGAATAGCATAACTGGCGTATCAGCAAACGCCTTGCCCTACAGTCACAATTTTGCGCTTATTCTTATGGTGCCAAGCTGGTTCTTTGTTACCACCATGTTAGGGCTCGTGGGTGGTATGCTTCTTATTATTTTCTATCTGTTTTTCTTACTGCTATTGAAGCCGTTTGGCGTTGCGCGGTTTTGGCATCCAAAACACTATCGGTTTGCTACCTCTACCACATTGGCAAGACTAGCATGGACACTTGGCGTGGCGCTGCAGCTGGGAGTTTTAGCTGGGCAAGTTGGGCTACTCTCTGAATTCAGTAGTGAAAGTGCTAACCCTTTAATAAGCATAGAAAACGTAACGGAAAATGAGCTTGAAAATGGTGAAGCGCAACTTACTAAGGAACAAGCGGAAGATATTTCTGAGTTAGAAAAGGACTTAACCACGCTACTGACTAACGCAAAACAAAAGAGTGTTGATTACAAAAAGTCACAACGACGTGCCTTAGCCTATTTCATTTATGAGTTTGAAGCTGACTCACTCTCACGCTGTGCTCATCCTGAGGGAACCCGCGTCATAGAGCTTAACGACTACGAAATTTTGCAGATTGAAAAGACAGATGAAGTGGAAGAGGGATTTGTTTACACGGTTGAACCTTGTCGCTCTGCTGCAATTGGAATTTCAGTGAGTCCGTAAACTAGCGCTGAGATAATAACGGTTCAAGAAGTAAAAAAGCTCGCGACAGCAAACTGTGGCGAGCTTTTTATTTATTAGTCAAGCAACTGCTTAGAAGCTAGCGTTGCCCGGTGTACGTGGGAATGGGATCACGTCACGTACGTTTTGCATGCCAGTTACGTATGCTACAAGGCGCTCGAAACCAAGACCGAAACCTGAGTGAGGTACGGTGCCGTAGCGGCGAAGGTCGCGATACCACGCGTAGTCTTCTTTCGATAGGCCCATTTCGTCAAGGCGCGCATCGAAAACGTCTAGGCGTTCTTCACGCTGTGAACCACCGATGATTTCACCGATACCTGGCGCAAGTACATCCATTGCTGCAACAGTCTTACCGTCATCGTTAATGCGCATGTAGAAGGCTTTAATGTCTTTCGGGTAGTTCTGCATGATAATTGGCGCACCAACGTGCTCTTCTGCAAGATAGCGCTCGTGCTCAGAAGATAAATCGATACCCCATTCAACAGGGAATTCGAATTCTTTGCCGCAGTTTTGCAGAATTTCGATAGCGTCTGTGT
>NZ_JAFLMX010000011.1:0-1321 GCF_017849675.1 Alteromonas sp. AO-Serp | reverse complement strand
CGGCTAACGTGCGTACCATTTCTAATGTGCCGTTAACGCTTCGTGGTGAGCATTATCCTGAGCGCGTAGAAGTGCGCGGTGAAGTGTTTATGCCTCGTGAGGGCTTTGCAAAACTCAACGAACATCAAAAAGAAACGGGTGGTAAGGTTTTTGCGAACCCTCGTAATGCTGCGGCTGGCAGTTTACGACAGTTAGACTCTAAAATTACGGCCAAGCGCCCGCTGATGTTTTATGCCTACTCGCTAGGCGTAGTGCAACCAGAAAGTTTTGAGCTGCCCACAACACACAGCGAGCGCCTTAAGCAATTGGGTAATTGGGGGCTGCCGCTGTGCCCTGATATTGACACCGCCGAGGGCGGTAAGGGCTGCTTGGCGTACTACAACCACATTTTGGAAAAGCGCGACAGTTTGCCGTATGACATTGACGGCGTTGTGTTTAAGGTTAACCGTATTGACCTGCAAGATGCCCTTGGATTTGTGGCTCGAGCGCCTCGCTGGGCGATTGCGCAGAAGTTTCCTGCACAAGAAGAAGTGACTAAGTTACTGGACGTTGAGTTTCAGGTAGGAAGGACTGGTGCGATCACGCCGGTTGCTCGTTTAGAGCCCGTGTTTGTAGGTGGAGTAACTGTGTCGAATGCTACACTTCACAACCAAGACGAAATTTCCAGATTAGGCGTTAAAGTTGGCGACACCGTGGTAATCCGCCGTGCGGGTGACGTTATTCCACAGGTGGTGTCTGTGGTAGAAGCCAATCGCACGGGAAGTGAAACTGACATTACCTTCCCAAGCCAATGCCCAGTGTGTAACTCGCAGGTTGAGAAACTAGAAGACGAAGCGGTTGCCCGTTGCACCGGTGGGTTAATTTGTGCAGCACAACTCAAGCAGGCGCTCAAGCATTTTGCTTCGCGCAAAGCATTTGATATTGATGGCTTGGGCGACAAGTTAGTTGATCAGTTAGTTGACGCTGATCTTGTGCACAGTCCCGCCGACTTTTTTACACTGTCTTTAGGTGATGTTGTCGGACTAGAACGTATGGCCGAAAAGTCTGCCAGCAAGCTACTGGCATCACTTGAATCTTCAAAGCAAACCACGCTTGCCAAGTTCCTTTATGCGTTGGGGATCCGTGAGGTTGGCGAGGCTACTGCGGCGAACTTGGCTGCGCACTTTGAAACCTTGGAGGCGATTCGCGATGCGTCACTTGAAGCATTGGTTGAAGTGCAGGACGTAGGTGAAGTGGTGGCTACCCACATATTTAATTTCTTTAACGAGTCGCATAATACCGATGTTATTGATGCGCTGTTAAGAGAAGGAGTTAACTGGCC
>NZ_JAFLMX010000045.1:0-2201 GCF_017849675.1 Alteromonas sp. AO-Serp | reverse complement strand
GACCTTCCCGCTAAAAATTCAGCACCGTCTAATGCGACCTTCGCCGTAGTTGACGAATTAGAGATATCTATGCAGCATTTACAATCAATTATTACCAAAGAGGGCTTTAGCGCACGCACGTTTTCATCTGGTGCGAACTTGCTTAATCTGCACGAAGAAATACTTCAGTTTTCAGGCATTATTGCAGATTTGTACATGCCGGGCATGAATGGTCTTGAGCTAGTGAGGACGCTCAAGGCGATTTTTGGTGAACGGGTACCGCCCGTTATTGTGCTGTCAGCAACCCCAGATATTGCCAACATTATCGCAAACAGTGAACTCCCCATCTATCAAAGCTTTGTAAAACCCATAGATAGAAACCGGTTTGTAGATGCGCTCCATCACCTCACAGCAAGTAACGCAAGAGTTGTTGAAACAACGAAAAAGGCCAACGTGTTACTGGTAGAATACGAGCCCATTAATGCAGAAATGGTGGAGTATATGCTTCAATGTATGGGCCACGAAGTTACTGTGAGTTACACCGGTGACGACGCTATTATTAGAGTGAGTGAAAATGCGTTTGACTGTGTGCTGTTGGATATCAACTTACCAGATATGAATGGTTTGGAAGTCGCTAAAATAATGAAAGAAGGTCACCCTGACCTTCCAATCATCGCCCTTACGGCCAATGCCCACAGAAGCGATAAAGAAGCGTCGCTGCAGGCAGGTATTCGATACCACTTAGTGAAGCCTGTCACCTTTCAAGAGCTCAAAAACACCCTACGCCTAGCACTATAACGCGCCAGGCGCTGCATAAATGCGATATTGATTTCGGCCGTTTTCTTTTGCTTCATAAAGCGCCTGATCGGCACACTCAAGCCATGCCATCGCTCCTTTAAAGTCAGGAGAGAATTGTGCAAGGCCTAAACTAACAGTGAAACTTATTGACTCACCTTCGTGTTCTACCACTAAACGCTGTGCTAATTGTCGGATACGTTCGGCCACTATCTTGGCATCTTCAACCGAAGAGTCATTCAGAATAATGGCAAATTCCTCGCCGCCGTAGCGCCCTGCAAGGTCGGTTTCCCGCACACAGCGCTTAATCAGCGCTGCTAACATCTTAATCACCTTATCCCCTGCCTGATGACCATAAGTATCGTTAATGCGTTTGAAATGGTCGATATCGAGCATAAGCGCAGTACTTGGCTTTTCTCGGCGCACACAAAGTTTGTGCATCTCATCAAAGCGTTCCTGCCAGTAGCGACGATTATATAGCCCAGTTAGACCGTCCACGCGGCTCGCAGTTTTCAACTCTTCGTTAAGATGCTCCATTCCACGCTTACCGAGCGCCTGCTCAGTGACATCGTAAACAAGCATACAAAACCGCTCTACGTTGCCGCGCTTATCAACAATAGGGAACATGGTCACATTTTGGTACATGAACTCTGCAGCGCTGGTTACAGGGCGATTACAACCAAACTTAAACAAGTAAGGACGCTGCTCCCAAATAATAAACACCGGGCTTTTTAAGTTAAATACGGGGTCAACTTTGGTTCTAAGCCACTTTTCTTCTATCTCGGGGAAATGAGCAAAGAGGCTGTCTCCAATAATTGCTTCCGCTTTTTTTGCACTGTGGTTTTCAAGAAACTTATTCCACACTTGAACCTTGAAGTTGCGATCCAGAACCGCAATACCAACCTCAATGGAATCAAGTAATTCTTCAGGTACTTGAGATGAACTCATTAAAGCGCTTGTAGCAAGCGCATCTGTTGAAGCATTCATAGACCTTCCTTGTCTTTATTATCCACTCCATCATCAAGCAGTCGCGAGTAAATGTGATTGATGGCATCGCCTGGAAATAACAGCAGCAAATCAAACGAGATGTCTCTCGCTTTGATTGCATAACCTATTTCTATGGCCATCAGTTTACCCCAACGCTGCACGTTATCACTCAACAGCGTTGATAAACCCTGATGCTGCCCTAGTAACACTGGATGCGTATGGCTAAAGGCAACATTTAACTGTTCTGATAAACCGTTCAAACAGGCACCGATGAGAATGTTTGAAACATCCATTAGTGCTTCTAACGCTAGTTTGTCGGAGGAAGCCGACGGCGGATATTTTAATAACTCAACAATGTTTTGGGAGTTTGTGTCATTAAAGATAACCAATGCTTCACCGCTTATCCCTTCACTGATAAACCCTTTTGAAACTGCCGACAC